>DASPIV010000057.1:0-2966 GCA_035628955.1 Bordetella sp. | reverse complement strand
GTCAATTGCTTCCACTTGCCTGCAACGATGTCGTTGTTCATCGTGGTCCTCCTGGTTGATGAGCGTGTTATTACCGTACGAGGGGCTGGCAAGGGTGTCAAACGCGGCTGTAGGCAAATGTAAGCCGTGCCCTGCGCGTACTTGTGAGGGAAGGGGGCCGGTTGAAGGCGCGGAGGGTAGTTACAGTTCAGTAAAGTTTAGAGCCGCTTTGACGGACGACCGTAACGGGTCCTGCACCGAATGCGCCTGGATCTTCTGCCCACATCGGTGTCTGACCACCTTGCGGGAGTCAGACACCTGCTACACCTCCACACCGGCCTACCGTCGCTGCCGGTGGCTGCGTCGCCGGCGCGAGGCTCTAGAGCGGGTGTACTTGCGTGGCCGTACGCTGCTTCAGGTGGGCCAACGCCTGTTCCACCTGGTCTACCAGCACCAGGCACAGATCGCCTGGCGACAGGCGCGCCAGTGCCGTATCGATGGCCAGGAACTCACCGTGGATTTCTTCTATATGGCGAGCGCGCCGCGCGCCGGCCAGGCCCTGGCGCAACAGGGCCAGCACTTCGCCGTCGGCACGGCCGCGCTGGCATTGGTCTTCATAGAGCAAGACGTCGTCGAAGGCGTCGCCCAGTATCTCGGTCTGGCGGCGCAGGTCTTCGTCGCGCCGGTCGCCCGCGCCGCTGATCACCACGCTGCGCCGCTGTGAGGGCAGGGCTTCGACGGCCTGCACCAATGCCAGGATGGCGTCGGGGTTGTGGCCGTAGTCGGCGATGACCGTGGCGCCCCGATAGTCGAACATATTGAAGCGGCCCGGCACAGTTTGCGCGTCGCTGACAAAGCTGGCCAGGCCCTGGCGGATGGCTGTCCAGTCGACTCCCAGCGCCCAGGCGGCCGCGACGGCAGCCATGGCATTGTCGACCTGGAACGCAATGGCGCCGCCGTGGGTCAGGGGGATATCGGCCAGCGCGATGCTGATTTCCGTGTCGCCTTGCGCGGCCACGATCGACCCGCCATCGCGATAGACCACGCGATGGCCCTGCGCGCGATGCGTGCCGATGAGCGGATGCGCCGGATCGCTGGAAAAGAACGCCACCGAGCCTGCGCACACCGATGCCATGTCGGCCACGATGGGGTCGGCGGCATTGAGTACCGCGGTGCCGCCCGCGTGTACGTACTGCACGATGACGCGCTTGACGACGGCCAGGTCTTCGACGGTGCTGATGTAGCCCAGGCCCAGGTGGTCGCCCATGCCCAGGTTGGTGACGATAGCGACGTCGCAGCGATCGAAAGCCAGGCCTTCGCGCAGTATGCCGCCGCGTGCGGTTTCAAATACGGCCGCATCGACGCCCGGGTGCGCCAGCACGCGGCGGGCGCTGCGCGGTCCGCTGCAATCGCCGGTGTCGATGCATTGCGCGC
This sequence comes from Bordetella sp., assembly GCA_035628955.1. Classification (GTDB taxonomy): domain Bacteria; phylum Pseudomonadota; class Gammaproteobacteria; order Burkholderiales; family Burkholderiaceae_B; genus Bordetella_A. Next base: position 1,553 of record DASPIV010000057.1, on the reverse strand, counting down.
CGATGTAGACGCCATCGGAATTCGTCATGCCGACCCGCTTGCCGGCACTGGCCAGCAAGTGTGCCGTCAGGCGCACCGTGGTGGTCTTGCCGTTGGTGCCGGCGACGGCCACCACCGGAATGCGGCCATTGTCTCCGTCAGCGTACATGCTGGAAATAATGGCTTCACCCACGGCGCGGCCTTTGCCGAACGACGGACTCAAGTGCATGCGCAGTCCCGGTGCCGCGTTGACCTCCACCACGCCGCCGTGCTGGTCTTCCAGCGGCAGGTGCACGGTCTCGGCCACTACGTCCACGCCACAGATATCCAGGCCCACCATGCGCGCCGCGGTGACGGCGCGCGCGGCCATTTCGGGGTGTACCTCGTCGGTAACGTCGGTGGCCGATCCGCCGGTGCTCAGGTTGGCGTTGTGGCGCAGCGTCACCAAGGTGCCTACCGGAGGCACGGAATCGGCGTCGTAGCCCTGTTTTTTCAGGGTGGCCACGGCGATATCGTCGAAACGGATCTTGGTCAGCGACGTGGCATGCCCATCGCCGCGCAGCGGATCGGCATTGACTTGTTCGACCAGTTCGCGAATGGTGTGGTGACCGTCGCCGGTAACTTGCGGCGGGTCGCGGCGCGCAGCGGCCACCAGGTTACTGCCCACTACCAGCAGGCGGAAATCGTGGCCCGGAATATAGCGTTCGACGATGACTTCGCTGCTGATCTCGGCCGCGGCCTGGAAGGCGGCCATTACCTGGTCGCGCGTCTCGACGTTGACCGCCACGCCGCGCCCCTGGCTGCCGTCGCGCGGCTTGACCACGACGGGTCCGCCCAGCTTGCAGGCGATGTCCCAGGCCGCTTGCGCGTCAGACACTGAATTGCCCAGCGGCACCGGTACACCCGCCGCGTCCAGCAGCATTTTGGTCAGGTCCTTGTCTTGCGCGATGGATTCGGCGATGGCGCTGGTGGCGTCGGTCTCGGCCGCCTGGATGCGGCGCTGGCGGCTGCCCCAGCCGAATTGCACCATGCTGCCCTGGGTCAGGCGGCGATACGGGATATTGCGCGCCAGCGCCGCATTGACGATAGCGCCCGTGCTGGGGCCCAGGCGCAGGTCTTCGTCGCGTTCGCGCAGGCGCGCCAAGGCGTCGGCCAGGTCGAACAGCGTGTCGGCCAGGGCCGCATCCAGCAATTGCGTGGCTAGCGTCACGGCCAGCCGGCCTACCGCTTCTTCACTGTATTCCACGACGACCTGGAACACGCCGGGCTCGATGGTGGCGGCTGTACGGCCGAACGCCACCGGGCAACCGGCGTGTGCCTGCAGCGCCAACGCCGCCGCCTGCAGCACGTGCGCGATCGACAGGGCGTCTTGTTGGCCGTCGGGCCGCAGGCGGCCGATTTGCGGGAAGCGCGCGCGCAGCCGGGCTTCGAACTCGGGCAGGTGCTCGTCGATGGCGCACTCGGCGTCGTGGCAAGTGACGATGGCTTCGATCGCGGTGTTGCGGCTCCACAGGTTGGGGCCGCGCAGCGCTCGGATACGGGAGACTTCCATGGGCAAGATTCCTGGCCTGGCT
>DASPIV010000056.1:0-2881 GCA_035628955.1 Bordetella sp. | reverse complement strand
TTCCCACGCCGCTGGGTACCGCCAACCGCATGAGCGCGCCGTACCAGGCGGTCGAGGCTTCCGATGGCTACTTCGTCATGGGGGCCACCAACAACAAGCTGTGGAAACTGTTGTGCGACACCATCGGCCGCCCCGAATTGCTGGACGATGAGCGCTTCAAGGATATCGCTTCGCGCCTGGCCAACCGCGAAGTCCTGATCCAGGCACTGGAGCAGACATTGCGCACCCGCACGCGCGCCGACTGGACCGAGACGCTGCTGGCGGCCGGCATTCCGGCCGGCCCCATGCAAAGCTATCCGGAAGCCTTCGAAAGCGAGCACGCCCGGCATCGCGGCATGCGGCTCGATATCGCCCATCCGGTCGAGGGTTCGATTCCGAATATCGGCTTCGCGGTGAAGCTGTCGGGCACCCCGCAGCAAGTGCGCATGCCGCCGCCCCTGCTGGGCGAGCACACCCAAGCCATCCTGGCCGAACTGGGCATCGAGGGGGCCGAGATCGATCAACTGCAGGCTTCCGGAGCATTCGCATCATGAGCACGGGAAAAGTCCACCTGAGCGTCCAGGATGGCATCGCCGCCGTGGTGTTCGACCGGCCCGAAGCGCGCAACGCCATGACCTGGTCCATGTACGACGAACTGGCCGCTATCTGCCAAAACTTGGCGCAGCGCGACGATATACGCGCCGCCACGCTGCGCGGCGCGGGCGGCCAGGCGTTCGTGGCCGGCACCGACATCGAGCAATTCCTGGCGTTCGAATCGGGCGAGGACGGCATCCGCTACGAGGCCGTCATCGACGAACGCGTGCAACTGCTCGAATCGCTGCCATTTCCGACGGTGGCCGTGATCGATGGCTATGCTATCGGCGGCGGCCTGGCCATGGCCGCCGCCTGCGACTTCCGCGTGGCCACGCCAGCCGCGGTGTTCGGTGTGCCTATCGCCCGCACGCTGGGCAATTGCCTGTCCAGCGCCAACACCGCGCGAGTGGTGGCCGGCTTCGGCGCCGCCCGCACCAAGCGCATGTTGCTGCTGGCCGAGACCATCGGGGCCAGCGAGGCGCGCGATTGCGGATTCGTGCACGACATCGCCGAGCCCGACGCGCTCGATGCCAAGGTGGCCGCGTTGTGCCAGCGGCTGGCAGGCAACGCGCCGTTGACCATCAAGGCAGCCAAGGAAACGATCCGCCGCCTGATCGTCGCAGACTTGCCGCGCAATGACGACCTGGTGCGCGAGTGCTATGGCAGCCGCGATTTCCGTATAGGCATCGAGGCTTTCATGGCCAAGCAGCGCCCGGACTGGACGGGCCGCTGAGCCCGGCGCGCCAGGGGTTGCTCGCGGCTTCGCCAAAGCGCGGGACGCGCGCGTTGGGCAAGGGCCGGTAGCGCAGCCCTGGCACCAGGGCGGCGGGATCCAGGCCGCCGTGCAGCAGATGCGCCACCGCCAGGCCGGCCGCGTGTATCGCCGGGGCATGGCCCGGACAGGCATGCCGGCCAGCCCCGAACGTCCATGGCGTATCGCGCTCGCCCGGCTGCAGAGCGCCGGCCGCGGCCAGTACCAGCAATACCGTGGCCCCGGCCGGCAGCACATGGCCACCCAGGGCGATGGGGGCGCGCAGATAGCGCCGGGTGTTGTGCACTGAGGGGTCGTGCCGCGCCGCGTGCGACGCCATGCGCAGGCACACTCCGCCATCGTGGCGGGCTTGGGCGGCCAGCGCGGGGTTTCGCCCCAGTGCCACCAGCGTATTGCCTATCAACCCCGCGCCGGCTTCACACGACTGGAACAGCAGGCCGGCCAGATTGGCGGCAATCACGGCAGGTTCGATGCCGGCCCGTGCCGCCCGGTTGCGCAGCCGGCCCAGCGGCGTGCCATCGGCCTGTGCATCCAGGTGCGCGATCAGGGTCGATTGCAGACGTGCGGCTGCGGCATGGCCTGCCGCGATGCTATCCGCGCCAGCCGCCGGATCCAGCGCCGCGCGAAACCGCCTCAGGTCATGGGCACACGCTTGAACGGCTTGCTGCGCCAATCCCAGATGGCGGGCCATGGTGTACACCGGCGCGTCATCCAGGAAATCGTCCAGCGCGGGCAGGCCGCGCGGCAGCGCGGGCCAACAGGGTGAGGCGGCGGGGCGCAAGGCAAGCAGGCAATCTGCCAGCAAAGGCTTCAGGCCCGCATGGCCAGGCCCGTCGCGCATCCGCACGAAGCGGCCGAACAGCAGGCCTGCCGCGCCATCGCGCAAGGCCGGCGGTACCGGCTCTTGCGCCGGGCGCACCCGGGCGTCGCCATGGTCGAGCACGGCGCTTATCCAGGCCGGCGTACTGGCGATCCATAAGTTCAGTGTGGGGTCGTGGTACAGCGGCCGTTCGTGCGCCAGCATCCGGTAATACGGATACGGGTCGGGGTGGGTAACGGCCTGGATGGGGTCGGCGGGCAGCATGGGGCCAGTATCTCGCGCCCGCCGGCCGCAATGCTTCGATGCGGGCCGAAGGATAAGGCGGTCAGGCCAGCAGCGCCGCGTAGCCGGCGCGGGCGTCGGGCCATTGCAAGGCCAGCCCGCTGGCGCGCAGGCGCGCGTTGCTGAGCTTCTTGCTGCCCACGGCTGCGGGAGCGGGCCCATCGGCGGGTTCGGGTGCGCCCGCCAGGCGGGCCAGGTCGGCGTACAGTTCGTGCAGCGGCAGCGGCGTGTCATCGCAGCCGATGTAGAGCGCCTGGGCTTGCGGCAGGGCCAGCAGGTGGGCCGCGGCGGCGGCCGCGTCATCGATATGGATACGGTTGGCCCAATGCGGCGGATGGCGCGGCGCCCGTGCGGTGCCGGCCCGCAGGCGCTCGATCAATTGCAGGCGCCCCGGCCCGTACAGGCCCGCCAGCCGCAGGCTGACGGATGACACC
>DASPIV010000055.1:0-2011 GCA_035628955.1 Bordetella sp. | reverse complement strand
GGCGCCAGCACGCCCGCCTCGAAGGCGGCCAGCAGGTCGCCCGACTTGGTGGGAGCTTCGTCCGTGTCCACGTAGACCTCGGTGCCGTCGAAACAGGCCGGGTCGGTTTCCTTCATGTCCGGCTTGAAGCTGCCGATCAGGTCCAGGTGGGTGCCGGGGCGCAGCCAGGCGCCGCGCACCAGCGGCTCGGTGGACAAGGTAGCGCAACTGACGATGTCGGCCTGGCGCACGGCGGATTCAAGGGACTCGGCCGCCTGGGCATCGAAGCCCTGCGCGCGCAGCGACTCGGCCAGCGCCCGGGCACCGGCCGGACGCACGTTCCAGACCAGTACGCGCTCGATGGGCCGTACGGTGCGCATGGCATGCGCCAGCAGTGCGGCGATACGTCCCGCTCCCACGATCAGCAGCACTCGTGCGTCTGGCCGCGCCAGGTACGAAGCGCCCAATGCCGCCGCGCCCGCCGTGCGGAACACGGTGACGATATCACCGTCGACCTGCGCCAGCGGCACGCCGGTACGCGCGCTGTACAAGGTGTAGGCGGCATGCAGGCCAGGCAGCCCCTGGCGGGTATTCTCGGGAAAAATATTGATGACCTTCACGCCGAAATAGCCCTGCTGGTTCCAGGCCGGCATGATCAGCGTGGTGCCGTGCGCATCACCCGACTCGATCTTGTGGACATGGCGCGGCGGTACGCTGGCACCCTCGCGAAAAGCATCCCGCAGTGCCGGGATGACCGCGGCAAACGGCAAGGCGCGACGGGTCTGTTCGGTATCGATGACAAGCATTCAGGGCCTCCGGTAGAGGCCTATTATCGCCGGCCGCGCACATGACAAAATGCCAGCCGCGAGACTGGCATTTTGCCTGGCTGCACAAGACCAGTTCAGCGGCGCGGATCGTGGTAGGCCGAAATCGTGGGATGAACCTGCCTGGCTTCGTCCATGCCATGCAGAATTTCGCCGATCGACTCCAGGAAGCTGGTCACGCGCTGCTGAAAACGGCGCCAACCATTGGGCGCCCCGCCCGCCGGCTTGCCCGGCGCCACGGTCCTGCTTGTGGAATCTTCCATGACCTACTCCTTGAGAAGAATGAAAGGGGACCACGCAAACCCATCTTAGGCCTGAAATTGCTGCCCCACAACATAATTTGATGCATCAGCTAATTCGTTGCTTATTCGGTACAGGCGTAGCTATTGCGCTTCTTGAGGGACACATGGAGAAGAAGCAAGAGAAAATTTTGTGCAATGCAGCACAATCCGGACAGCTACTGCTGCCCGGGGCCTGCGACCACGAGTAGATCGTGCCGCGGGCGGGGTCAGCCTTGCAGCAAGTCCAGATCGACCGGCAGCGCCCGGTTCAGCGCGGTGGCCACCTTGACGCGCAGGTCATTGCTGTGGGCACGGCGGATTTCGCGTTTCACATCCAGCAATTGCTGCGAATGCATAGAGAACTCGGTCAGCCCCAGGCCCAGCAACAGCCGCGTCAGGCGTGCGTCGCCCGCCATCTCGCCACATACGGCCACCGGCTTGCTCAGCCGGGCGCCGGCGTTGATCGTATTGGCCACCAGGCGCAACACTGCCGGATGCAGCGGATCGTACAGGCCGGCCACGTCATGGTCGCCCCGGTCGATGGCCAAGGTGTACTGAATGAGGTCGTTGGTACCGATGGACAGGAAGTCCAGGGCCTGGGCAAACGGCTCGATGGCGATGGCGATGGCCGGTACTTCGACCATGGCCCCTACTTCCAGGCGCTCGGCATAGGCCTGGCCGCGAGCAACCAGCTCGCGGCGCGCGGCCTCGATGGCGGCCAGCGCGGCCGTCACCTCGTGCATATGCGTCACCATGGGTAACAGCAGGCGGACATAGCCGTGCGCGGAAGCCCGCAAGATGGCGCGCAACTGCGTCGCGAACATCTCGGGATGAGCCAGGCAGTAGCGGATGGCACGCTGCCCCAGCGCCGGATTGGTGGCCACGGTTGCCTCGTCGTCGAGCGTCTTGTCGGCGCCGATATCGAGC
>DASPIV010000054.1:0-3030 GCA_035628955.1 Bordetella sp. | reverse complement strand
GCGGCTGCGCTGGCAGGCGCGCCAGCCGGCGCCATCAGCCTGCTGCTGGCGCATCAGCCTCGCAGCGCGGCGGCAGCGGCTCCGGCTGGCTACAGCCTGCAACTCTCGGGGCATACCCATGGCGGCCAGTTCCTGCCCTGGAATTTCTTCGTGCGCTTCCAGCAACCCTTTACAGCGGGCCTGCGCCGCTTCGACGACATGTGGGTCTACACCAGCCGGGGCACTGGCTATTGGGGCCCGCCCAAGCGGCTGGGCGCGCCGTCGGAAATCACCTTGCTGACGCTGGTCTCCGGCTGATCCGGGCAGTACACCGGCAGCCGGAAGGCCTTATTCGTAGGCCTTCTTTTTCCACAGTTCCCATGGGCGGTTCATCACGCCGGCCATCATCTCGTCGGCCAGCGCGGCCTCTTCCAGGCTCAGGTAGGTAACGTCGCCGTTCAAGCCTATGGCTTTCTGCTGAAGCGCCGCGTTCATCTCGGTATAGATGGCCCGATACACCGCCACCGGTATGCCGCCCCCCACCGCAACGAAACCATGCCCGCGCATCAGCGAAATCTGCTTGTCGCCCAGCGACTGCGCCAGCTCTTTGCCATGGTCGCGATTGCGCACCAGCATGTCGGTATGCCCGAAGCAGCAACGGATATCGAACACCGGCACGCCGCCGCCCAGAAAACCCGCCATATGGTAAATGGGCTGCAAGCGTACCGACGAACCCGCAAAAGGAATCACCGAGGGCGAATGGCTGTGCACCACGGCATGGACGTCGGGCCGTGCGCGGTAGATCTCGCCATGGATGTAGCGCTCCAGATAAGGCTTGCGGTCGTCTTCGGTGGCTACCTCGGAGTCCATGCCGAACTCCATGATGTCGTCGGCCGTGACGAGCTCGGGGGCCAGCGAACGCGACAGCAGGAAGCGCTGCGCATCGTGCGGATGCCGCACGCTGACATGGCCGAAGCCGTCCAGCACGCCAAAACGCGCCAATATGCGGTTGGCAACGACCAGGTCATCGATGCAGGCTTTCAGGTCCGGTGCAATGCTCATGGTGTTCCTTGGAACGTAGTCTGACAATAAGGCCGCGTCATTCCAGCGTGATGCCGGCTTGTTTGGCCAGCTTGCCGTACATGTCCAGATCCTTGTCGATCTGGCCGGACATGGCGGCGGCGCCGGTTTTCTCGATCTCGTAGTAGCGGTCGCGGAATTCCTTCTGCACGGCGGGATCCGCCATGGTGGCCGTGACGGCGGCCTCGAATTTTTTCTGCACTTCGGCGGGCACGCCCTTCGGCGCGAAAATGCCGAACCATACGGAAATATCCACTTCTCCGAACGGCTGGGTCTCGGCAATGGCCGGCAGGTCCGGCATGAACGACACGCGCTTGGCGGAGGCCACGGCCAGCATGCGCAGCTTGCCCGTCTGGGCATGCGGCGCCAGGTTCGGAATCGTGCTGAACAGAATCGGCACCTGGTTGCCCAACCCGTCATTGATGGCCGGCGCGCATCCTTTGTACGGCACGTGCACCATGTCCAGCTGGGCGGCCTGCTTGATGGACTCACCCGTAAAATGCTGCGGCGTACCGTTGCCGCAAGAAGAATAACTGAGCTTGCCGTTGTTCTTGCTGATGTAGTCGATCAGCTCGGGCACGGTCTCGGCCGGAACCGCCGCATTGACACCCAGTGCCACCGGTGCCAACACCAGCAACGACACCGGCGCCAGCGCCTGGCGCACATCGGGCGTACCGCGCATGTTCAGGCTGGCATTGATGGTAAGCGTGCTATTGGTAAGCAGGAAGGTATATCCGTCGGCCGGTGCGCGAGCTACCTGGCCGGCGCCGATATTGCCCGAAGCGCCCGGCTTGTTGTCCACGATGACAGACTGGCCCCCCAGTTGCGCCGGCAGCTTGGTCGCCAACAGCCTGGCAACCGTATCGGCGCCGCCCCCGGCGGCAAAAGGCACTACCAGCGTGATGGGGCGGTCGGGATAGGTTTCGGCGGCATGGGCGGCGGCCGGGCCCAGCACAAGGCTCAGCAACAGGGCGTGCGGCGTCAGCCGCCGCAGCAAGGCGATGGGCATGGCGATTGTCTCCGGTACTAGTTAGTTATACGAGTGCAGGCATTATCTGGCTGCTGCCATACCGGTTCAAATGAAATAATCTTATTATCCATAACGTACAACGTATGGGTTGCCTGGCGTCCAGCGGGGCCACGGGCGCATATGGAAGCGCTGCGCCTGTCAGCCGCCTGTCGCGCCGTGCCTGGCCAGCAGGTCGCCGATGGTTTTTGCCAGGTCTTCCATCCGATATGGCTTGGGCACCAGCGGGATTCCCTCGGCCTCGGCACACCGGGCTTCCGCGCCGGGATAGCCGGTGGTCAACATGACGGGTAACCCGGGACTGCGCTTGCGTATTTCACGCGCCAACTGCATGCCGCTTATTCCACCCGGCATCATGATGTCCGACAGCACAAGATTCACGTCCAGCCCATCCGCCAGGGCGCCCAGCGCGGCGCTTGCGCTGGTGGCCGTCGTCACGTCGTAGCCCAACTGGACCAACATATCGGCAGTCAGCGTGGCGACATCGCTGTTGTCTTCCACCAGCAGCACATGGAACGCCGGTGCCGTTTGCTGCGTGGCCGGGATAACCGGGGTACCGGGCTGGGTGGCCAGCGGCTTGAGCGACCTGGGCAGGATAAGACGCACCGTGGTGCCCTTCCCGATCTCGCTGATGATTTGTATCGTGCCGCCCGATTGCTTGGCAAAACCATAAGCCTGGGGCAAGCCCAGGCCAGACCCCTTGCCCACATCCTTGGTGGTGAAGAAGGGTTCGAAAATGCGGGCCTGGACCTCCGGGCTCATCCCGGTGCCCGAATCGGTAATGGAAAGCGCCACACAGTCGCCCCGCAGCTCGCTGGCAGGCAGTTCCGGAATATTCTCGGTGCGGATTTCAATCTTGCCGCCATCGGGCATCGCGTCACGCGCGTTCACCGCCAGGTTGATGATCACCAGTTCAAGTTCGCCGGGATCCGCCTCGACGATCC
>DASPIV010000053.1:0-2708 GCA_035628955.1 Bordetella sp. | reverse complement strand
GGAAGTGCCGCCGATGGATGCGTTGCTAGTCGTGATTGTCGCGGGGGCTGCCGTGGCGGGCTTCGTACAAGGCCTGGCCGGCTTCGGATTCGGCATGGTGGCCATGTCGTTCTGGGCCTGGACGCTGGATCCGCGCCTGGCGGCCGTGCTGTCGGTGGCCTGTGCCCTGGCCGGCCAGATATTGGCGGCCGCCACGGTGCGGCGCGGTTTCGATGCCAGGCGCCTGCTGCCTTTCGTGGCGGGCGGCCTGGCGGGCATTCCCATTGGCGTGGCGGTATTGCCGCTGTTGGACCCCGCGCTGTTCAAGGCGCTGATAGGCGGCTTCCTGGCGACCTGGTGTCCTTTCATGCTGGCGGCAGGGCGGCTGCGCCGCATAACCGCCGGTGGGCGCCTGGCCGACGCCGCGGTCGGGCTGCTGGGCGGCGCCATGGGCGGACTGGGCGGCTTTACCGGCGTGTTGCCCACTTTGTGGTGCACGCTGCGGGGGTTCGACAAAGACGCGCAACGCTCGATCATCCAGAACTTCAACCTGGCCATGCTGGCCGTGACCTTGGCGTCTTATGCCGCCAGCGGGGTCGTTACGCGTGCCATGTGGCCATCGCTGGCAGTGGCCATTCCGGCAATGCTGGTGCCGGGATGGCTGGGCGCGCGCGCATATCTGGGGGTCAGCGACGCAATGTTTCGCAAGATTGTGTTGGGCCTGCTGACGGCTGCCGGACTGGCGCTGCTGGCTTCGTCCCTGCCGGTGCTGCTGCGCTAAGCGGGCCCGAAGGCGGGCATGGCGCGTGCTATCGTATCCATAGGCTTTTCAATCGTGGAATCACCATGGTACGCATGAATATTCAACAGGGCGAACTCGCCCATTGGCTGCAGTTCGTTGCCGACGGCGACGCAGCCGGCGTGCCGCGCGTAGAAGTCCCCACCCATGTGGCCGACAGCCTGCTCATTCTGCGCTGCGTGCGCGAAGGCGAACAAGAGCGGTTGGTATTGACGGACAAGGGGCGCCTAGCTTTGCGCATGGAAGCGCCCGGCGCCATTCACCTCGGCTAACCATCCGTACCGGCGGACGCGGCGCAGGCCTAGGGGATGCCAGAGTATCGGGCACGGCCGCAGCCCGGTAAGATGAACTTGCGTGTCGCCTGCGGGTCCAATTGCCATGCGGATCTGATAAATGGACCCCGCCAGCGTCACGCGTGGATTCACGCGTACAAGTAACCGACTGGGAGGAAGCCATGCAGCATCATGACCAGGAAGTACTGATCGACGTATCCACAGCGGCCATGGATACCGGAGGATACGGCGTACTGCTGACGGTAACGGCCGAAGGGGGCACAGAGGTCGATGCCGCCTTTTCCTATCTGGGCGATTGCGCCTCTTTGCACGAGGCCCGCGATCGCGCAGAAATCTTCGCCCAGAATTGGGTCGAGGAAAACATCTTCCGCTGACCACGCCACTGGCGGAAACCTTGGCAGGCCGCGCGCGCCCATGACGGTGAACCGATGCCTGGCCCGGCTGCGACACAAATCCGGGTTATCGTCGCTGCTTCGTCATTTACGGCGCGCGCGCCCTGTGCGTCATACATCGATGGCCGCTTCCGTTTCTGTTGAACTTTCCAGCACCATCCAGGCCTTGCGCCGGCATTTCAGCGTAGTGGTCCTGCCGCTCTGGAGCGGGCGGGGCTTCAACGACGGCATGAGCCTGCCCTACGAGTCGCTGGCCGGTGATAGCGGCCTGCCCCTGGCGCCGCAACGCTACCGCGCCATGGCGTGCGCGCGCCAGCTGTACGTGTACGCCACCGCGCCCGCGCCCGGCCACGCGCGGCATGCCGACCGGTTGTTCGAGGCTTTGCTGCGCTATTTTCGTGACGACCGGCATGGCGGCTGGCGCTACAGCGTCGACGCCGACGGCCGTCCGCTGGACGATACGCAAGACTTGTATACGCATGCCTTCGTGGTGTTCGCCTGCACCGCTTATTTCGAGCGTTCGCGCAATACCGAAGCGCGCCAGGCCCTGCTGCAGACCGCCGAAACGGTCGAGGCCCGCTTTCGCCGCCCCGATGGCCTGTACCACGCCGCGATGTCGGCCGACTGGCGGCAGGTCAGCCAGGGGCCGGCGCAGAATCCAGTCATGCACCTGACCGAAGCCTACCTGGCCGCGGCGCGCGTGGCCGAGCCCGCGTGGTTTGCGCAGTTGCTGCGCGGTATGGCCCAAGGTGTGGCCGATGCCTTCCTGCATGCCCCCAGCCAGTGTGTTGCCGAAGCCCCGGTGGGCACGCCGGGCAACCGTATCGAGCCGGGCCACCAGTTCGAATGGTGCGTGCTGCTGGAAAGCGCCCCAGCCGTGTTTGCCGGCCTGGAACTGGCATTGGCCGTGCCACGCGGCTGTGGGTGGGCGCGCCAGCATGGCGTGATGGACGACACCAGCGGCGTGCGCGCCGCATTGCACCTGGATGGCCAGGTGCGCGATGCCACCGAACGCATCTGGGCCCAGACCGAATACGCTCGTTACCTGGCGGCCATCGGCGACGAGCCGGCACTGGCCGCCCAACTGGCCGCCATGTACAGCCGTTTTCTACATTCCAGGGGCTGGCGTGAATGCCTGGATGCCAGCGGCGCGCTGGCGCGCGCCGACATGCCGTCCACCACGCCCTACCACTTGGCAACCTGCTACGCCGCCTTGCCTGCCCACTGACAAGTCGCGCCTGGCAT
>DASPIV010000052.1:0-10605 GCA_035628955.1 Bordetella sp. | reverse complement strand
GCGCCAATTGGCCGGCGCCGCCGTGCTGATCGAGAATGGCCTGGGCTTCGAGACCTGGCTGCCGCGCCTGGTGAAGGCAGCCGGCTTCGGTGGCCGCATCGTGGTGGCATCGAACGGCGTTGCGCCGCGCAAGCTGGCCGGCGCCGGGCACGATCACGGCGAGCACGGCCAGGATCATGGCCACGACCACGACCACGACCACGATGACCATGGGTCCGGCGCGGCAGCGCATGGCCATGATCACGGCGCGGTCCATCACCACCATGGCGATCTGGATCCGCATGCCTGGCAGAGTCTGGCCAATGGGGCGATCTACGCCCGCAACATCGCCGAGGGCCTGGCCGCCGCCGACCCGGCCCGGGCTGCGGCGTATCGCGAACGTGGCCAGGCTTATATTGCCCGCATCGAGGCGCTGGACGCGCAGATCCGCAAGACCTTCGGCGCTATCCCGCAGGCGCGCCGGCAGGTCGTGACCTCGCACGATGCGTTCGGCTATTTCGGGGACACCTACGGTGTGCGCTTTATTGCGGTGGCGGGCATGTCTACCGACGCCGAACCGTCGGCGGCCGACATGGCGCGCATCATCGAGCAAGTCAGGCGCGAACACGTGCCGGCCGTATTCGTCGAGAACATCACCAGCCCCGCACTGGTGCAGCAGGTGGCGCGCGAAACCGGTGCGCGAGTGGGTGGTACGCTTTATTCCGACGCGCTGGCCCCGTCCGGAAAGCCGGCCGCGACTTACCTGGGAATGTTCGAATGGAACGCGCGCCAGCTTTCCGCTGCCTTGCAGCCGCAATAATCATGGCCTGCGCCGCATCGGCGGTGCGGGCCCATCCTCACATGTGGATCGATGCCCGCGCGCGCATTGCCTTCGATGGGCAGGGCCGCATCGCCGCCATTCAACAAGATTGGCAGTTCGACGAAATGTTTGGCGCCTACACCACCCAGGGCCTGGACAAAGGTCCGGATGGCAGCCTGTCGGCCGAAACTCTGCAGGGCATGGCGCGCGACTGGATGAGCGCCCTGGGCGAGCCGGTGTCGCACTATTTCACGCGCGTGGCGGTGGGCGACCAGACGCTGGCGTTTGGCCAGCCGCGCGATGCCGAGGTGCGCTGGAACCCGCAAGACCAGCGCCTGACGTTGTCATTCACGCTGCCGCTGGCCCAGCCGGTGGCGCCCGGCACGCAGGGGGTGCGCGTCGACATTTACGATCCCACGTATTTCGTGGCCTATGCCTTCGATGCGCCAGGTGCCGTGTCAGTGGCCGATGCGCCTGCCGGCTGCACCCAGGCCTATCGGCCCCCGCGTGAACTGGATTGGAAAACCATGCAGCAACTGGCGGCCATTCCGGCCGACCCCGACGCCTTGCCGGAAGAATTGTTCGCCATTACCAAAGGGCTGACGCATCGCATCGAGGTGGCGTGCCGATGATGCGCAGTCGTTGCGGGCCGCTGTTGCCGGCAAGGCTGCTGGCGTGGTTGTTGTTGATGCTGCTGCCTGTCGCGGCGTGGGCGCAGGCCAGCCATCCTTTTGGCGTGCCTGAAAGCAGCGCCGGCCCGGCCGGCGGACCTGACTGGCTGGCCGCGCTGTTCGGCCAGATATCGGCCTGGCAAACTCATTTCTACCGGCAACTGACCGGTGCCGTGCGTGCCTGGCAGGCCGACGCCACGGCCGCCTGGGGCTTGCTGGGCTTGTCGTTCGCCTATGGCGTGTTCCATGCATTGGGGCCGGGCCATGGCAAGGCGGTTATCGCGTCATATGTGCTGGCCAATCGGCAGACTGCGCGCAATGGCGCGCTGCTGGCCGTGTTGTCGGCCTTGCTGCAGGCGTTGGTGGCGATCAGCGTGGTGGCGGTGCTGGCCTGGCTGCTCAATGCCACGGCGCCCACCATGAATCGCGCGACGCGCTGGCTGGAAACCGCGTCGTACGCGTTGATCGTGGCGCTGGGCGCGTGGCTGGTATGGCAGAAGGCCGTGCGGCCCTGGCTGCGCCGTGCCCGCCACGCGCACGGGGCCGCAGCCGGGCATGCGCACGGGCCCGCCCATCGGCATGGCCATGAGCATGACCATCAACATGACCATGCCGGCGGCCACGGCCACGATCATGATGCTGATCTCGCCGGCTGCGGCTGCGGCCATGCGCATGCCCCCGCGGCCGAACAGGTGGCGGGCCCGCTGGAATGGCGCAAGGCCGTCTCGGCCATTCTGGCGATGGGGCTGCGGCCTTGCAGCGGTGCCTTGATCGTGCTGGTGTTCGCCTTGTCGCAAGGGTTCTTCGCCGCCGGCATCGCGGCCGCCCTGGCCATGGGCGTGGGCACCGGGTTGACGGTAGCCGCATTGGCCGTGGTGGCGGTCATGGCGGGCGGAATTGCCACGCGCTTCAGCGCCCGCCTGTCGGCCGCCTGGGCGGCGCGCTTGCGCGGGCTGATCGAGGCCGTGGCGGCCTGCTGCATCCTGTTGCTGGGCTTGCTGCTGCTGGGCGGCCAAGTGGCTGGCGGCACCTGAAGTGAAAACCCACCCCGATGAGCCGCACCGGTTTTCATTCCGGGGTGGGTCGCGCGGCGCGCGGTGAAACACTGATATCGCATGAGCCCGTGGCGTGCCACGGGGTCTTCCGCAGAGCGGATTTTGCAGCAAGCTGTTTTGAGATGTTATATCATTCGCTTGTTTTGGAATGATATAACATTAATGGGACGGGAAATGCACATCAAACCGCTGCCGCTGGCCATGGCGCTTTCACTGGCGCTGGCCCCTGCCGCTCAGGCACAACAGGCCCAGGCCGATACGCCGCAAACCCAGCAGGCGCCCACGCTGGCACCGATCACGGTGTCGGCCAACCCGTTGGGCCTGGACCCCGACAGCATGGCGTTGCCCGCGCTGGTGCTTAGCGGCAATGCCCTGATCGAACGCCGCCACGATACGTTGGGCAACACTCTGGATGGACTGCCCGGCATTCATTCGGACACGTTCGGCAGTGGCGCCAGCCGCCCGGTGATCCGGGGTCAGACCGCGCCGCGCGTGAAAGTGTTGTCCGATGGGTCGGAATTGATGGATGCGTCGAACATCTCGCCCGACCATGCGGTGACCACAGAACCGTTGCTGGCCGATCGCATCGAAGTGCTGCGCGGCCCGGCCACGCTGTTGTACGGCGGAGGGGCCATTGGCGGCGTGGTCAACGTGCTGGACCGTAAGATTCCCACCGCCGTGCCCGAAAAAGGCGTAGAGGCAGAAGCCGAGGTGCGCGCCGCCACCGGCACTGGCGAGCGCGCCGGCACCGTGGGTATCACGGCCGGCACGGGCGAGTTCGCGGTGCGCGTCGAAGGCCTGAAGCGCCGCTCCGACGACTACGACGTGCCCGATTGGCCCGGCGGCAAACTGGAAGGCTCTTACAGCGAGTCGTCGCAAGGCTCGGTGGGCCTGTCGTGGATAACGCCACGCGGCTATGTGGGGGTGGCATACACCTACCTGGAAAGCGAATACGGCCTGCCCGGGCACAACCACGAATACGAAGGATGCCACCCGCACGGCACGCACCTGCATTGCGGCGGGCATGACCACGACCATGGTGGCGAGGAAGACCACGATCATGAGCATGAGCACGAGCACGAAGACCCGCCCTACGTGAAGCTGCGCAGCAATCGTATCGACCTGCGCGCCGAATATGCCGACCCCTTCTCGGGGTTCGAGAAAATCCGCTTCCGTGGCGGGCTGACCGATTACCAGCACCAGGAAATCGAGGGTGGCGAAGTCGGCACCACCTTCAAGAACCGCGGCTACGATGCGCGCCTGGAGCTGGAACACAAGCCCTTGTACGGCTGGCGCGGCGTGATCGGTATGCAGAACGCCTACAGCGATTTCAGCGCCGAGGGTGAAGAAGCCTTCCTGCCGCGCAGCCAGACCCGGTCCACCGGTATTTTCCTGCTGGAAGAATATCGCCTGGCCGATTGGCGCTTCGAAGTCGGTGCTCGCCAGGACTGGCAACGCATCTCGCCCGAAGGCGACAATCCGCGTTCCAGCCAGTCGGGCACGTCGCTGTCGGCATCGGCCATCTGGGACTTCGCCCCGCAGTATTCCGTGGCTTTGTCGCTGTCGCGCTCGCAGCGCCTGCCTTCGGCGCAAGAGCTGTATGCCGACGGTGTGCACCTGGCGACCAATACCTACGAGATCGGCAACCCCGACCTCGGCAAAGAAACTTCGCACAATATCGACCTGACGCTGCGCAAGCATGAAGGCGACACCACGTTCAGCCTGAGCGCTTTCCACAACAAGGTAAAGAACTACATCTATGCCGATACGCTGGACCAGTTCGAAGACTTCCGCCTGATCGAATACACGCAGAGCGATGCCGAATTCACCGGGCTGGAAGGCGAGGTGCGCCACCAGTTCACCAAGGTGTTCTCGGCCGCGGTGTTCGGCGACTACGTGCGCGGCAAGCTGACCGGCGGCGACGGCAATCTGCCGCGCATTCCGGCTGCGCGGCTCGGCGTGCGCGCCAATGCCAAGTGGCAGAAGTGGTCGGGCGGCGTGGAATACGCCCACGTGTTTCGCCAGGACGATAATGCGTCGTACGAATCCAGCACGCCGGGCTACGACATGGTCAACGCCGTGGTCAGCTACCGCGACGGCCTGGGCGCGGATGCCGCTTACGAAGTCTATGTGCGCGGCACCAACCTGCTGAACAAGCTGGCCTACAACCACGCGTCGTTCATTTCGAAGGTGGCGCCGCTGCCGGGCCGCAGCGTGCTGCTGGGCGTGCGGGTAACGTACTGAGCCTGGGTGCCAGGCACCTGCGGGAGCCTGGCATCTTATACCGCCTGTCTACGATTTGCGGCCGGCGCGCGGATGCGCCTGGTCGTAGGCCTTGGCCAGGTGCTGGAAGTCGAGCCGGGTGTAGATCTGCGTGGTAGAGATGTTGGCGTGCCCCAGCATTTCCTGTACGGCACGCAGGTCTTGCGCGGACTGCAGCATGTGGCTGGCGGAGCTGTGGCGCAACACGTGCGGATGCACATGGGCCGGCAGGCCGGCGGCCTGCGCCAGTTTGGCCAACTGCATCTGCACGACGCGCGGGGCGATGCGCCGGCCGCGCGCGCCCACGAACAGTGCCGCGGCGTCGGCGGCGGGTGCCGCCGCGGCAGCCAGCTGAGGGCGCGCCTCGATCCAGCGCAGCAGCGCGGCCAGCGCCACCTGGCCCACCGGTACGCTGCGGCGTTTGCCGCCCTTGCCCAGCACCACGACCTCGGCGTCGTCCAGGTTCAGCCAGCTACGCGATTCGTAGCCGTCGGCGCGCTGGTAGCGCAGGTCCAGCCCCACCAGTTCGGACAGGCGCAGGCCACTGGAATACAGTAATTCGAACATGGCGCGGTCGCGCAAGCCGGCCGGATCGGTAGCCAACCGGTTGGTGGCGTGGTCGAGCAGCACTTGCGCCTGTTCGACCGACAGCGCCTTGGGTAGCCCGCGTGGCGCTTTGGGGGCACGCACGCCGGCCACCGGATTGCCGGCCAGTCCGGCGGTGGGCGCCCACCATTGGTAGAAGCCGCGCCAGGCTGCCAGGGTACGGGCCAGGCTGCGCGGCCCCAGGCCTTGCGCATGCAGGCGCGCCATGAAATGACGGATGTGGCCGTTGGCCAGCTGTTCCAGCGGCAGGCCCGCCACCTGGGCCAGGTCAGCCAGCCGGCGCAAGTCGCGCCGGTAGGCATCCAGGGTATGCGGCGAATAACGCCGATGGGTGCGCAGGTGCTGCAGCCATGCGTCCAGCGGCTGCGACAGGGCTTCGGGCGGCGCGGGGTCGGCGTGGCTCATGAGCGTGGCAGGCCGGCGGCCGCGAAGCGCGTCAGGGCTGTGCGGCGGGCACGGCCAGCCGGCGCAGCGTGGCCGACGCCAGGCGGCCGATGGCCTCGAGGAATACGGTGCCCATTTCAGGGCTGAAGCGCTCGGGGTCGTCGGACCCCAGCACCAGCAAGCCCACGCTGGGCTGGTCGGGTTCGAGCCGCAGCGGCACCAGCGCCAGCGATTGCGGCTTGGCATCGAGCCAGCCGGCCGCCTCGAATTCGGTATCGGGGCCGCAATAAGGCGCTTTCAGGCTGTCGGCGAAGGCATGTACGTCGGGCGATACCGGCACGCCGTACCCCGAAGGCGGCTGGCCCGGCAGGTTCCAAAGGCGCAATGCAACGTGATTCAGGTCGAACTGCTCGGCCAGCCCCAGGGCGATTTCGCCCGGCAGGTGCTGCGGCTCGGTTTCGCCCAGCAGGCGGCAGCACCACTGCGCCACCCGTTCGCCGATGGCTTCGTTGGAATCGGCATGGTGGGCCAGTTCGTTCAGGCGCCATTCGAGTTCGCGGTTGCGCTCGCGCAGTGCCAGGATCTGCCGCTCGCCCAGCGAGATGGCGCGCGCCCCATGCGGGTGCGGCACCTGCAGGGTGGCGAAGACATCGGCGTGCTGGTCGAAGAAATCCGGATTGTTTTGCAGGAAATCCGCGACGTCCTGGGCGGTGAAAGCGGTATCGGTCATGAAAGGGTAGTGGCTATCGGCCTAGGGCCATGGAAAAAACCAGTTTGTCGATATCGACCTGGCCCGTAAAGACTGAAGCGGCCGGACCGGTCATGCGCAGGCGTTCGCCGTTCCAGTCGACCGTAAGCGTACCGCCGCGCGCGTGCACGCGTACAGGAGTATCGAGCAGGCCGCGCCGGATGCCGGCGGCCACCGCGGCACAGGCGCCGGTGCCGCAGGCCAGCGTTTCGCCGGCGCCACGCTCGTGGACGCGCAAGCGGATGGTGTGGCGGTCGACCACTTGCATGAACCCGGCGTTCACGCGCCGCGCAAAGCGTGGATGGCGCTCGACCAGCGGGCCGACGATTGCCACCGGCGCGGTGTCGACATCGTCGACCTGCTGCACGGCGTGCGGGTTGGAAATGGCCACGGCCGACACCGCCACGCTGTGTGGCAGGCCGGCGGGGGCGCCGGGCAGGTCAAGCTGCCAAAGCGTGTCGTCGCCCTGCAAGGCGGATGCCAGCCCGGTGGTGTCGAACGGCAGGGCAGCCGGATCGAAGCGCGTGGCGCCCATGTCGACGGTGACTTGTTCGTCGGCGCCTTCGTCGAGCACCAGAATGCCGGTGGCGATTTCGGCGCGCAGCGGGTTGCGGTCGGACAGGCGCTGTTCGTGCACGAAGCGTACGAAGCAGCGCGCCCCGTTGCCGCAATGCTCGACTTCGGATCCGTCGGCATTGAAGATACGGTAGCGGAAGTCGGCATCGGGGCGGGTGGCGGGTTCGACCAGCAGGATCTGGTCGGCGCCGATGCCGAAATGGCGGTCGGCCAAGGCGCGTGCGCGCTCGGGCGTCATGGAGATGGTTTGCCGCACGCCGTCGAGCACGACGAAGTCGTTGCCCGCGCCGTGCATCTTGGTGAAGTTCCAGATCATCGGCCGATTATCGCCCATTACGGGGCGGTGTGTCGGCCGCTAATAGAACTTGGCCTCGCCCGGCGGACGGGTCTTGAAGCGCCGGTGCACCCAGTAGTACTGGCTGGGGCAGCGCCGCACCCAGGCTTCGATTTCCCGGTTCAGGCGCGCCGTGGCGTCTTCCAGGGAGCCGTCGCCGGGAAAATCCTGCAGGGGCGGCAGCACTTCGACATGGTAGCGGCCGGTGGCCGGATCCCAGAAGTCGATCACGGGCATGACGGCGGCGTTCCATTTGCGCGCCAACTGGGCGGTGGCAAGCAGCGTAGCGGCCTGCACGCCGAAAAACGGTACGAATACCGCACCGCTGCGGCCGAAATCCATGTCGGGCAGGTAGTACACCGGGCGCGGCTTGCGCAGGTGCCGGATCAGTTCGCGCACGCCTTCTTTGCGGCTGACCAGGAACACTTCATTGAAGCGGGCCCGTCCCTTGCACACGATGGCATCGACCGCCGGGTCGCTTTGCGGGGTGTACATGGTGGCGCTGCTGGGTATTTCCAGGGTCAGGCGCGTGGCCGCCGCGTCCAGCGCCACGAAATGGGGCGCCAGCAGCAGCACGGGCCGCCCCTGGGCCAGCAGGGCGTTGATGAGCGCGGAGCCGTTTTCCGTGACCAGTTCGCGCACGGCTTCGGGCGTGCCGTACCACAGCACGCCGCGGTCGACGATGGTTTGCGCCAGCGCGCGGAAGTGTTCGCGCAGCCAGCGCTCGCGTACCGTCTCGGGCTGGTCGGGAAAGCACAGCCGCAGGTTCAGGCGCACGATGCGGGCGCGCGACCGGGCCAGTTTCGGCGCCAGCCAGCCCAGCGCCGCGCCGATGCGCTGGCGCGTGGCTGGACGCATGCGGCCGAACCAGGCGAACAGCGCTTCCAGGGCGCGCATTTTGAAGTCAGTCATGGGAAACGGGGGTGTCTGGGGGCGTAGCGGCGTGCATGGGAGGAACCGGGGGAGCGCTGCGCGGCGCTTTGTAGCGGTTGTAGCTCCACAAATATTGGTGCGGGATGCGCTGGATCAGCTTTTCCATGACGGCGTTGAACAGGGCGGCCTGGGCCTGCGAGTCGTCCGGCAGGGGCTCGGGCACCCGGGCGAAGTGCATGCGCCAACCGCGCCCTTGCGGCAGGCGCTCGCCCCCCACCACGATGACCGCCACCTGGGCTTGCCTGGCCAGCTTGCCCGGCAGGGTCATGGTGTAGGCCATGCGGCCGAAGAAAGGCGCCCACACGCCTTCGCCCGCGCCGGGCGCCTGGTCGGGCAGCAGCCCGACCGATTCGCCGCGCCGCAGCGCCCGCACGAACTCGCGCACGCCTTGCAGGGTGGCCGGCACGGCCTTCAGCCCCGAGGTATTGCGCGCGGTTTCCAGCAACGGGCCCAGCACCGCAATGCGCGGCGGCCGGAACATGACCGTCATGGGGATATGGCGGGCCACCGCCAGGTAGCGCGCGGTGATCTCGAAGCAGCCCAGGTGCGGCGTCAGGAACAGAATGCCGCGGCCTTCGGCAAGCGCGGCCTCGACTACGTGGAATTCGTCGGACACGGTCTTGGACAGGCTTTCGGCGCCGCGGAACCATACCTTGGGCATTTCCATGATCATGGCGCCGGTTTCGGCCGCGGCGCGGCGCGCAAAGGCGGCGTCGGAATAGCCGGCCTGGGCTGCGTTGGCCCGCAGGCGTTGGCGGTACCGGCCCGGCCAGGCATAGACGAGCAGGCCCATCAGCCGCCCTGCTGCGTGCAACAGGGGCAAGGGAAGCAGGGCGACGGCGCGAAACAGGGCAAGCAGCATGCGTACCAGAGGCAAGTGCGGCGCGCCGGGTGCGTGCCGCGATATATCTATAGATTCAAGCGATCAGCAAGAAGCGGGCATTTTCGCCTAAAATGGGGCCAGTCGCCGAGTTAACCGACAACTTGCGGGGCGACGCCCGGGGCGCATTGCGCGTTTCAGGCAAAATCCGCTAAAGCGTCGCGCCCAGATCGTCAAAGGCAGGTTTTGATCCGGGGCGCTACGCGCCTCGTTAAACCTGTGTGCCGGCGCTGCCGGTCTCGTAAGGACGTATCCGTGGCCAACAACGATTTCCTCTTTACTTCCGAATCCGTCTCGGAAGGGCATCCGGACAAGGTCGCCGACCAGATCTCCGACGCCATCCTCGACGCCATCTTCACCCAGGACCCCAATGCCCGCGTGGCTGCCGAAACGCTGTGCAATACCGGTCTGGTAGTGCTGGCTGGCGAAATCACCACTACGGCCAATGTCGATTACATCCAGGTGGCGCGCGACACCATCCGCCGCATCGGGTACGACAACACCGACTACGGCATCGACTACAAGGGTTGCGCGGTGCTGGTGGCGTATGACAAGCAGTCGCCCGACATCGCCCAGGGCGTGGATCGCACCTCGGAAGACTACCTGAACCAGGGCGCGGGCGACCAGGGCCTGATGTTCGGCTACGCCTGCGACGAAACCCCCGACCTGATGCCTGCCCCCATCTGGTACGCGCACCGCCTGGTGCAGCGCCAGAGCGAACTGCGCAAAGACGGCCGCTTGCCGTGGCTGCGTCCCGACGCCAAGTCGCAGGTCACCTTCCGCTATGTCGACGGCCGCCCGGTCGAGGTCGACACGGTGGTGCTGTCGACCCAGCACGCGCCCGAGATCTCGCAGTCGGCCATCCACGAGGCCGTCATCGAAGACATCATCAAGCCCAGCTTTCCCGACGGCCTGATCACACCCAGCACCAAGTTCCTGGTGAACCCCACCGGCCGCTTCGTCATCGGCGGCCCGCAGGGCGATTGCGGCCTGACCGGCCGCAAGATCATCGTCGATACCTACGGCGGCGCCTGCCCCCACGGCGGTGGCGCGTTCTCGGGCAAAGACCCGTCCAAGGTCGACCGCTCCGCCGCCTATGCTGCGCGCTACGTGGCCAAGAATGTGGTGGCCGCCGGCCTGGCGCGCCAGTGCCAGGTGCAGGTCAGCTACGCCATCGGCGTGGCCGAGCCCATCAACATCACGGTCTATACCGAAGGCACGGGCGTCATCCCCGACGACCAGATCGCCAGGCTGGTGCTCGAGCACTTCGACCTGCGGCCCAAGGGCATCGTCAACATGCTCGACCTGCTGCGTCCCATTTACAGCAAGACGGCGGCGTACGGCCACTTCGGCCGTT
>DASPIV010000051.1:0-2439 GCA_035628955.1 Bordetella sp. | reverse complement strand
TTCAGCCCCTGGGCGATGCTGTCGTGCAGGCCCTGGGCCATCAGGCTGCGCTCGCGCACCACCGCCAACTGCCGTGCCTTGGCATCCAGGCGCCGGTTTTCCAGCGCAACCCCCAAATGCTGGCCCAGGGTCTCGAGCAACTGCGTTTCGGCGGGCGACACCTGGCGCTGGATCTTGAAGTGCAACGAAAACGACCCCAGCACCTCGTCGCGGGCCACGATGCGGAATACCGCCAGGCTGCGAAAGCCTTCGTGGGCGCAATGAAACGCCTCGATCGGCGCGAGCTTGCGCAGATCGCGCACGATTTGCGTACCTTCCTGGGTGGCCACGCCGCAATAGCAGTGATCGGCGCGCATGCAGCGCTCGGCCTCTGCCAGTTCGGGCGACAAGCCTTCCGACACCATCATGTTGAGTTTCTCGTCCGAAGGATCCAGGGCGCGGATCGTACCGCCCTCGGCTTCGAACTGGCTCATCACCCGTTGCAGGAACCCCCGGCAGACCGCCTCGATGCTGTTGGGCTGGTTCAGGAACGCCGCCATGTCGTACAGCGCGCAAATATCGCGATTCTGGGCCTCGAGCTCGGCGGTCTTGCGGCGCACGCGGTTTTCCAGGCCCTGGTACAGGCTTTCGAGCTTGTCGGCCATCAGGTTGAAACCGCGCGCCAGCAACCCGAACTCGTCGCGCGTCTCGACGGGCAGGCGCGTACTGAACTCGCCGGCCGTCATGCGCTGCAGGCCATCGCGCAGGCGCAATACGGGCGAAATGATCCACAGGTACAACAGGTAGATCATGGCCACGGTGCCCACGCTGCCTATGCCGGCCAGCACGCCCTGCGACAGGCGCAGCAGCACCGTCTTGTCGGCATTGTCGAGCTCTATCATGCGTACCAGTCTGTCGGCCTCGGCCACGAAGGTCGGCAGGGCGTCCAGGTAAGCTGCCATGTCGCCGCTTTGCTGGGCATGCGCCACGGCCGGCTTCATGGTCTGGTTCCAGAACTGCGTCACCGCGCTCAATTGGTTGCCGATATCGGGGTCGGCGGGCAGGAACAGTGGCCGTGCGGGGTTGCCCCGCTGAAGCAAGGCCAGGGTTTCGTCCTGGGTACGCACGGACTCATCGACATGGGCGGTACGGTCGGCATCGGGGCGCATCAGTTCAACCGCCACGCGGTTGGCCACCATGCGCAGACTGCCCGTGTCGTTGATCGCGGCGCCCGCGCCTTCAAGCCCCCAGGACAACCATAGCGTCCAGGCCACCATGCTGAGCACCACCGCCAGGGCAACCAGCGAGCTGGCAATGATGCGCGTGGACAAGCTGTCGCGCAGCGTAGGCAGGCCATCGGGACCCACGGGAAATTCTGGATAGCTCATGTCGCGGCGCCAGCGAGTGGACATTGGCAGTGTAGCTTCTTTCATGCATGCGGGACGGGTAACCGCGCCTGGCCGCAAGCCGGATCATGCCATCTGCATGGGCGCAAACCCCACGGCCTGCGCGGCATCCAGTCCGGCCATCGCGGCCGCCTTACTGCACCAGATGGCCATCGGCGCCTTCCAGTTCAATGCCTTCTATGCGCGCACGCCCGACCAGCATGCGCGCATACTGCCGCCAAGCCGTGTCCCGGCTGGCCGCCGTCAGCGCCTGGGCGATGCGGGGCGCCACTTGCGGGTATGGCAGCAAGCGGCCCGCCACATGGCGGGCAACGCGCACGATATGCAACCCATGCCGGGTTTCCACCAGGCGCGGCAGCACGGTACCGGCGGGCGGCCCGAACACGGCCCGCTCGAATTCGGGCACGGTGTCGCCCCGGCCAAGCTGGCCCAGGCTTCCGCCCACCGAGGCCGACGGGCAGTTCGACAACGCGCACGCCAGCTCCGCGAACCGGCCCGGTTCGGCCCGCGCTCTCTGCAGCACGGCCTCGGCGCGTTCGCGCAGGCGTGGCAGGTCGACCTGGGGCGTCACCTGGAACAGGATGTGGTCGACCTCGACCAGTTCGCCCACCGTGAAGCGTTCAGGATGGGTATCGTAGTGGCGGCGGCACGCTTGGTCGTCGGGCTCGGGCGAGGTCGCCTGCGTATCAAGCAGGGCATCGATGATGGCTGTGTCGCTATCGCCGGGCAAGCCCAGGCGCCGGGCTTCATCCAGCATTACCTGGCGCAATACCAGCGCGGTAATGGCGCGGCGCTGCGGGTTGGCCGCGTCGCCATGACGGGGCAGTTCTTGTTGCAGGTCGGCGTCGCTGAGTTCGACGCCATTGACGATGACGGGCATGTTTGCTCCTGGTGCCGCCGGACAGGCCGGCGGTGCCTGGGTTCAGCGTGGCCGCACCAGTTGCCAGGCGCGGCCCAGGTATCCCACCGATGCGAATCCGCTCCACACATGCACCAGCCGGGTAAAGGGAAAGATGACGAACAGGGTCAGGCCCATGAACATATGCGCCTTGAA
>DASPIV010000050.1:0-5937 GCA_035628955.1 Bordetella sp. | reverse complement strand
CAAGTTCAGTGCCATATGGGGGGCCCACGAAGGCTCGCTGTTGCTGTGGGCCCTGATGCTGGCCGGATGGACCTGCGCTGTGTGCCTGGGCTCGCGGCAACTGCCGCGTACCATGCTTGCGCGCGTGGTGGCGGTAATGGGCATGATCAGTGTCGGCTTCCTGCTGTTCCTGATCGCCACTTCCAATCCCTTTGAACGCCTGCTGCCCAACGTGCCGGCCGACGGCAACGACCTGAATCCGCTGCTGCAAGACTTCGGCCTGATCATCCATCCGCCCATGCTCTATATGGGCTATGTCGGCTTTTCGGTGGCTTTTGCCTTTGCCATCGCTGCGCTGCTCGACGGCAAGCTCGACGCCGCATGGGCACGCTGGTCGCGCCCCTGGACCGTCGTGGCGTGGGCCTTCCTGGGCCTGGGCATCGCCCTGGGATCTTGGTGGGCCTATTACGAACTGGGCTGGGGTAGTTGGTGGTTCTGGGATCCCGTCGAGAATGCGTCGTTCATGCCCTGGCTGGTGGGCACGGCGCTCATCCATTCCCTGGCCGCCACCGAGAAGCGCGGTGTCTTCAAGAGCTGGACAGTACTGTTGGCCATCGCCGCCTTTTCGCTCAGCCTGCTGGGTACGTTCCTGGTGCGTTCGGGGGTCCTGACGTCCGTACATGCCTTCGCCACCGATCCCACGCGTGGCGTGTTCATCCTGTGTTTCCTGCTGCTGGTGGTGGGCGGATCGCTGGGGCTGTTCGCGCTGCGGGCGCCCGCCGTGGCCAGCCGCATCAGCTTTGGCCTGTGGTCGCGCGAGGCCTTGCTGCTGGTCAACAACCTGTTGCTGTCCGTGGCGGCAGCAATGATCCTGCTGGGCACGCTGTATCCGCTGGTGCTCGATGCCCTGTCCGGGGCCAAGCTGTCAGTGGGCCCGCCCTACTTCAATGCCTTGTTCGCCCCCTTGATGGCGCTGCTGATGGCGGCAACTGCAGTGGGGGTGGCGGCGCGCTGGAAAGACACGCCGTTCCGTTGGCTGGCCGGCATGCTGGGGCCCGTGCTGGCTGCCAGCCTGGCGCTGGCATTGGGCGCCGCCGCGCTGGCGGGCACGGCGCGTTGGGCGGTGGCGGCGGTCTGCATGCTGGCAGCATGGATCCTGCTGGGTGGCCTGCGCGACATTTTCGACAAAACCCGCCACAAAGGCCTGATTCGGGGTTTGCCCGCACTGGGGCGTAGTTACTGGGGCATGCAGATGGCTCATCTGGGTTTCGCCGTCTGCGCTTTGGGCGTGGTGCTCAATAGCGTGGGCAGCCTGGAACGAGACCTGCGCATGGCGCCGGGCGATACCGTCGAACTGGGCGGCTACCAGTTCGTCTTCGACGGTACAGCCCCGCGCCCAGGCCCGAACTTCATATCCGAACATGGCACCATGCGGGTACTGCGCGATGGCCGCCAGATCAGCGTGCTGCATCCCGAAAAGCGCGTGTACCGCGTGCAGCAGGCCGCCATGACCGAAGCCGGCATCAGCGCCGGCCTGACACGCGATCTGTTCGTCGCGCTGGGAGAACCCCTGGAAGCTGGCGCCTGGGCCGTGCGCGTGCATATCAAGCCCTTTGTACGCTGGATATGGATAGGTGCACTGATGATGGCCATGGGCGGGCTGGTGGCGGCTGCCGACCGCCGCTATCGGGTCCGCCCCGCAGTACGCGCCGTACTGGCCAGTTCTTCCCGGGTACAAGCATGAAACGCCTGCTGCGAGTGTTGCCGCTGATTCTGTTCCTGGGCATAGCCGCTCTGCTCTACCGCGGCCTGTTCCTCGACCCTGGGCGCCTGCCGTCGGCGCTGGTAGGCCGCGAGTTTCCCGATTTCTCGCTGCCCTCGCTGGACGACGGCGCGCATACGTTGACCCGTGCCGATATCCTGGGAAAGCCGGCACTGGTCAATGTATGGGCGACCTGGTGCCCGTCGTGCCGGCAAGAACACCCCGTGTTGAACCAGCTGGCACACGAGGGCGTAGTGATCTACGGCGTCAACTACAAAGACGAGCGGCTGGCCGCCCAGCGCTGGTTGCGTACGCTGCACAACCCGTACCGCCTGAACATCGAAGACGCGGCGGGCAGCCTGGGGCTGAACCTGGGCGTATATGGCGCCCCCGAGACTTTCTTCATCGACGCGCGCGGCATCATCCGCGAAAGATTCGTTGGCGTCATAGACGAAACCGTGTGGCGTGAAAAACTGGCACCGCTGTATCGCAAACTGGTTGAAGAGGCCGCGCCGTGAAGTACCTACTGGCCATAGCCACGCTGGGCTGTGCGCTGCTGGGCACAGCCTGGTCGGCCATCGATACCTATGAGTTTGATAGCGAAACGCAGCGCGCGCGCTATCGGAACCTGGCCGAGATACTGCGCTGCCCCAAATGCCAAAACCAGAATATCGCCGACTCGAATTCCCCCATCGCCAATGACCTGCGGGCCGAGATTCATCGCATGCTGGGTGAAGGCCAGACCAACGAACAAATCATCGGGTTCATGGTGAACCGTTATGGCGACTTCGTGCTGTACAAGCCGCCGCTCGATGCCCGCACGGTATTCCTTTGGCTCGGCCCGGCGGTATTGCTGCTGGCCGGCACCGCCGTGCTGGCCGTTATCGTCGTGCGCGGGCGGCGCGCGGGGGCGACCACGGGCGCGCTATCCGACGCCGAGCATCAGCGTCTGGCCGAACTGCTGCGTATCGACGGCGCCAACAAGGAAACACCATGATCGACTTCTGGCTGCCCGCTGCCCTGCTGCTGGCCGCGGGCCTGGCGTTCGTGCTGGTACCGGCGCTGTGCGCCCGTGATCCGGGCGTCGATGCCGACCACGCTGATGCTCGCCGCGCCGGTGCCGACCGCACCGCCCTGAACGTGACGCTGTACCACGAACACCTGGGTGATCTGCAAGCGCAGCACCAGCGCGGCTTGCTTACCCATGCGCAGCTCGAGGCCGCGCGCGCCGACGCGGCGCGCACGCTGCTGGCCGACACCAAGGGCGGCCGCAAGGGAATCAGGCTCGGCACGCCCGGCAATGCCGTGGCGTTAGCCGCGGCATTGCTGGTGCCGCTGGGGGGCACCGCCGTCTATCTGCATAGTGGCGCACTCGACCAGGTTGTGCAGGCCCGCAATTACGCCGGCCACACGGACCAGAGCATCGAACAAATGACGGCACGCCTGGAAGCCACCTTGGCCGCGGCCCCCGATTCATCCGAGGCCTGGTTCTTCCTGGGGCGCACTTACATGACCCAAGGCCGCGCGGCCGATGCGGCGCAGGCCTTCGAACGCGCGGCCACGTTGGCCGGCCGCCCGGCCGGATTACTGGGGCATTGGATCCAGGCCCTGTACTTTGCCGGCAGCCAGCAATGGACTCCGCAGTTGCAGGCCCTGACCGACGAAGCCCTGGCGGGCGACCCCACAGAAATCACCAGCCTGACCCTGGCTGGCATGGCCGCCTTCGAAAGCGGCCGCTACGCGGACGCAATGGCCTACTGGGAGCGCTTGGCGGCCGTGCTGCCGCCAGACGCCCCCACCCGTGACACCGTGGCGCAAGGAATTGCACGGGCTCGCGCGCTGGCTGACCAGGCTGATGGCACAGCCATGGCGCCAGCGCCCTGACTGACTTCTGACTGTATGGCCTGGCTGCCAGTGGGCGCGGACGCGGCATGGCAGGCGCCGTCATCCGCGCTCATGCGTTCAGGCATAGGCCTCGACTGGCACGCAGGCGCAAACCAGGTTGCGATCACCGTAGGCGTTATCGACCCGCGCCACCGGCGGCCAGTACTTGGCGTCGCGCAACGAAGCGACCGGATACGCGGCCTGCTGGCGGGGATAATCATGCAGCCATTCTTCGGCCAGCAGCATCTGTGCGGTATGCGGCGCGTTCTTCAGTACGTTGTCGTCAGGGTCGCGTTCGCCGCGCTCGATCTGTGCGATCTCTTCGCGGATGGCGATCATGGCCTCGACGTAGCGGTCCAGTTCAGCCAGGCCTTCCGACTCGGTGGGCTCGACCATCAACGTGCCGGCCACCGGGAAGCTCATGGTGGGGGCATGAAAGCCATAGTCCATCAGCCGCTTGGCGATGTCTTCCGCACTGATCCCACTGCTTTCTTTCAGTGGGCGCACATCCAGGATGCACTCGTGCGCCACCCGGCCATTGCGGCCGGCGTACAGCACCGGATAATGATCGCGCAGGCGCGCGGCTACATAGTTGGCGTTCAGGATAGCCACGTCGGTAGCGCGGCGCAGGCCGTCGGCCCCCATCAGGGCGATGTACGCATAAGAAATGGGCAGGATTCCGGCCGAGCCGAACGGCGCGGCGGACACGGGCCCCACGCCGCTTTCCAGGCCCAGCTTGCCCTGCGCATTGAGCACGCCCGGCAAGTACGGAGCCAAATGCGAGCGCACCGCCACGGGGCCCACGCCCGGGCCACCGCCGCCATGAGGAATGCAGAACGTCTTGTGCAGGTTCAGGTGCGACACGTCGGAACCAAACTGCCCAGGGCGGGCGACGCCCACCATGGCGTTCATGTTGGCGCCATCCAGGTACACCTGGCCCCCCGCCTGGTGTACCAGGTCGCAGATCTGGGTAATGGACTCTTCGAACACGCCATGGGTCGACGGATAGGTGATCATCAACGCGGCCAGGCGGTCGCCCACCTGGTCCAGCTTGGCGCGCAGGTCGGCGAGATCGACGTTGCCGTTGGCGTCGGAAGCCACCACGACCACGTCCATGCCGGCCAATTGCGCCGAGGCCGGATTGGTGCCATGCGCCGACGCCGGGATCAGGCAGACATTACGCTGTGCCTGCCCGTTGGCGCGGTGATAGCCACGGATGGCCAACAAACCGGCGTACTCGCCCTGTGCCCCGGAATTGGGCTGCAGGCTGATGTCGTCATAGCCGGTGATCTCGCACAAGGCGGAAGAAAGGCGCTGGATCAGTTCGCGGTAGCCGGCGCATTGGTCGGCCGGCGCATAAGGGTGGATGAGCGCAAACTCGGGCCAGGTGATGGGAATCATCTCGGCCGTGGCGTTCAGTTTCATGGTGCACGAACCCAGCGGGATCATGCTGCGGTCCAGCGCCAGGTCTTTGTCGGACAGCTTGCGCAAATAGCGCAGCATGTCGGTTTCCGATTGCACACTCGAAAACACCGGGTGCGCCAGGATGGCGCCCTGGCGCCGCAACGCCGCGGGGATGCCGCCGGCCGCGGCCGCGTCTTGTACGTCGATATCCAGCACCACATCGTCTTTCTGCAAGCCGGCGGCGAACACATTGATCAAGGCCTGCAGGTCGGCCGGCGTCACGGTTTCATCCAGCGATACCGCCAGGCGCGCCCCATCGACGCGGCGCAGGTTGATGCGTTCGCAATCGGCAGCCACCGCGATGGCCAGCGTGGCCACGCCGGTTTCCAGCAACAGCGTGTCGAAGAAGGTGTCGTTGACGACTTTGATACCCAGCTGGTCCAACGCGCTGCGCAAGATAGCCGTATAGCGCTGCACGCGCGTGGCGATGCGGCGGATGCCTTCCGGCCCGTGCCACACGGCATACAGCCCGGCCATCACGGCCAGCAGCACCTGCGCCGTGCAGATGTTCGACGTGGCTTTCTCGCGGCGGATGTGCTGTTCGCGCGTCTGCAACGCCAGGCGCAGTGCCGGATTGCCTTGCGCGTCTTTCGACACGCCCACCAGGCGGCCAGGCATGTTGCGCTTGTAGGCATCTTTGCAGGCCATGAAACCCGCATGCGGGCCGCCGAAGCCGAACGGCACGCCGAAGCGCTGCGACGACCCGACGGCGATGTCCGCGCCCCACTCGCCCGGCGGCACCAGCACCGCCAAGGCCAGCAGATCGGTGGCGCAGGCCACCACCGCGCCCTGCGCATGCGCGGCCTTGGCCAGCTCATGGTAGTCGGCCACGGTGCCCAGGCTGTGCG
>DASPIV010000049.1:0-2811 GCA_035628955.1 Bordetella sp. | reverse complement strand
TAACGGCTGGCACAGGCGTAGGCAACCTGGTCCAGATACTTCAGAATAGTCCCGCCGTGGACGTTGCCCGAGAAGTTCGCCATGTCCGGCGTCATCAGGATGGTCATCGACAATTGGTGGCTGGCTGTCTCTTGCATGGCACGAGGGTCAAGTAGAAAACGCCATGGTAATCGCTGCGCGCGCAGGCCCCCGGAATATCGGCGCCGCGCGGCCCGGCCTCCATGCGCTCTTTGCAAAGCTTCACTATGTGCTTGATGTAGTTGCGATACGCTCACTGCGGTTTTTTCCTTGGAGAGAGGCATCATGTCGTCGTTACCAAAGCGTTGCACGGCCGAGCTCATCGGCACCTTCTGGCTGGTTCTGGGCGGTTGCGGGAGCGCGGTGCTGGCTGCCGGTTTTCCTGAGTTGGGCATAGGTTTCGCGGGAGTTGCACTGGCATTCGGGCTGACGGTGTTGACCATGGCGTATGCCCTGGGCCACATCTCGGGCGGGCACTTCAATCCGGCGGTCACGGTGGGCCTGGCGGTGGGCGGGCGCTTTCCGGCCCGCGAGATCGTGCCCTATGCCGTGGCGCAGGTCGTCGGCGCCGTGATTGCGGCCGCGGTGCTGGCCTGGATCGCCAGCGGCAAGCCCGGCTTCGACCTGGTCGCCAGCGGGTTCGCGGCCAACGGCTACGGTGAGCATTCTCCTGGCAAGTACGCCTTGGGCGCCGCGCTGGTATGCGAAGTCGTGCTGACCTTCGGTTTCCTGTTCGTGATCCTGGGCGCTACCGACAAGCGCGCGCCGGCGGGCTTCGCGCCCATCCCGATCGGCCTGGCCTTGACGCTGATCCACTTGGTCAGTATCCCGGTGACCAATACATCGGTGAACCCGGCGCGTTCCACCGGCCCGGCCCTGTTCGTGGGCGGATGGGCGCTCGAGCAACTGTGGCTGTTCTGGGTGGCGCCGATCGCCGGCGCCATACTGGCGGCGGTGGCTTACCGCTGCGTAGCCAGCGAAGACAAGTAAACAAAACGGCAAGACGGGACATGTCTCGGGATGCATAATGGTTTCCGGCCGCGCGCGGGCGGCCCTACCAAGGAGATCCTCCATGTCCCGAGATTCGCAGTTAGACAGTCTGCTGCCGCCCTTGCGGCTGGACCGGCGTGCCTTCGTGGTGACTGCCCTGGCCACGGGTTTCACCACGGCCACCGGCCATGCCGCGGCAGCCACCGCCATCACCACGCCGTCCGCCGGGCTGGATGCCGGCCCGGTGCAGATTCCGGCGCCGGGCGGCAATATGCCGGCCTACCGCGCCGCCCCGCAGGGCGGCAAGGCTTTGCCCACGGTGCTGGTCATCAACGAGATCTTCGGCGTGCACGAATACATCCAGGATGTATGCCGCCGGCTGGCCAAGGCCGGCTACCTGGCGATTGCGCCCGAGCTGTTCGCGCGGCAGGGCGATGCATCGAAGTACACCGAGATCGCGCGGCTGCGCACCGAAATCATCGACAAAGTGCCCGACGACCAGGTCATGGCCGATCTGGATGCCACCGCGGCCTGGGCTGCCCAGCACGGCGGCGACCCCAAGCGCCTGCTGGCCACCGGCTTCTGCTGGGGCGGGCGCATTGTCTGGCTGTATGCCGCGCACAACCCCGACCTGCGTGCGGGTGCCGCCTGGTACGGGCATGTGCGCAACACCACCAGCCCGATCAAGCCGGCCGACCCGATTGCCGTGGTCGACAAATTGTCGGCGCCGGTGCTGGGCCTGTACGGCGAGGCCGATGCCGGCATTGCCGTGGCCGATGTCGAACAAATGCGCGAGGCGCTGGGCAAGGGCTCGGAGGCCGCCAGGAAATCCGAGATCCGCCTGTATAAAGAGGCGCCGCACGGTTTCCATGCCGACTACCGGCCCAGTTACCGCAAGGACGCCGCCGAAGATGCGTGGCGCCGCATGCTCGACTGGTTCGAGCGCTACGGCGGCTGACGCGGACCTACGGCTTGGCGGGGCGTGGGCGCAACGGCGCGTATTCCGCGGGCACCCACGCATAAGCCGGGCCATCGGCGCGCACGTGGCCCAGTCCGGGGAAGGGCAGGTGCGCACCGGCTATCCATAGCTGGCTGCGCGCCGCGTCAGCAAAAATCTTCTTGCGGCTGGCCACGGCCTGGGCACTGTCCACATCGAACTCGATGGCCACTTCCGGGCGGGCGAACTGCA
The DNA here is from genome assembly GCA_035628955.1 of Bordetella sp. Taxonomy (GTDB): domain Bacteria; phylum Pseudomonadota; class Gammaproteobacteria; order Burkholderiales; family Burkholderiaceae_B; genus Bordetella_A. The sequence goes on along the minus strand of DASPIV010000049.1, from coordinate 614 downwards.
CCGCGTGGCTGTGCACGATGTCGCCCCAGACCAGCAGGCTTTGCCGCCCCGAGGTGAACAGGTACGAGGTATGGCCCGGTGTGTGGCCGGGAGTGGGCACGGCTTGCACGCCGGGCAGCAGGGTATCGTCCGGCTGGTATGTCAGGAATTTGCCGGTGGCCTGATAGGGCGCGGCCGACTCGCGTGACATCCTGAAGAAGGGCTGGACCTCGGCGGGAGCCTGCGCGGCCACAGCGGCGCTCAGCCAGAAGTCGGCGTCGGCGCGGGCCGCGTAGACATCGGCATTGGGAAACAGCGGCGTGCCCTGCGGCGTCAGCAGCCCGCAGGCGTGGTCGGGATGCAGGTGCGTCAGCAGTACGGCGTCGACTTGTTCCGGCTGGAAGCCGGCCGCGCGCAGGTTGTTGCCCAGGCCGCCGGCGGTGGGACCCAGGCACGGGCCGGCGCCCGTGTCGACCAGCACGATCTGCTTGCCGTTCTGCACGACATAGCCGTTGACCGCGGTTTGCATGCCGGGATCGGCGGGCACGAACATGCTGGCCAGCAGTGTCTGTATATCTTGTGCGCTGGCGCCGCTGAGTATGGCCGGATCCAGGTCGACATAGCCGTCGTACAGC
>DASPIV010000048.1:0-5321 GCA_035628955.1 Bordetella sp. | reverse complement strand
GGCAATATCGGCACCACCTACGTCGCGCGCGCCGAACCCGACGGCTATACCCTGATCATGGGCGCATCGGGCACGCATGCGCTGAACCCCGCGCTGTATGACAACCTGGGCTACGACCCCGAGAAAGACTTCGACCCCATCGCCGCCACCGCGTTGATCCCCATGGTGATCTCGGTGAACCCGCAGCTGGGCGTGAATTCGCTGGCCGAACTGATCCAGCAGGCGCGCGCCCGGCCGGACAAGATCGACGTGGCCCTGCCCAGCGTCACGGCGCAACTGGTGTTCGAAATGCTGAAGCTGCGTGACGTGCCGCTGTATCCCATCAAGTACAAGGGGTCGGGCGAAGCGATGGCCGCACTGATCGGCAACCAGGTGCCGGTGTCGATCGACACGGTGGCGGCGTCGCGGGCGCAATTCGGCAAGATCCGCCCGCTGGCGGTGACCTCGGAACACACCATGAGCGCCTTGCCCGATCTGCGGCCGGTGGCCGAGCAGGGCATAAAAGGCTTCGACGTCGTGGCCTGGAACACCCTGATGGCGCCGCATGGCACGCCGCAGGCGGTACGCGAACGCCTGGCGCGCGAAATGCACAAGATACTGGCGCTGCCGGAAACCGCCAAGACGCTGCACAAGCTGGGGTTCGAGCCCGCCCCCGCAATGAACCATGAACAACTGCTGGCCTGGCTGCACAAGGAACGCCAGTCCAACGCCGAAGTCGTACGCACGGCCGGCATGAAGCCGCAATAGGCGCGGCATTCGGCACTTTTATATACTCATCAGGAAGGGCCTCGCCATGGCACATACCGGTATCAGCCTGGACCACCAGGTATTGCACGACGGCTTCGTCGTGCACGTGCACGAGAAAATCGAGAAGCTGCTGGGCGATGACGCCGCCATCGAGCAATTGCGCCTGCTGTGGCAGCAAGCGCCCGTCATGGTGTTCCGGCGCCAGTCGATCGAAGAACACGAACAGGTGCAGTTCAGCCAACAGTTCGGTACTTGCGAAGTGATCAGCCGCAAAGATATCTTGTCGCCCTACCAGGACGAGATCATTTACTTCAGCACGTTGCGCTATGCCGACGGCAAGGGCGTGGGCGGCTTCGCGGGCGGCGACGACGTGGCCTGGCATTCAGACCAGACCTTCATGCGCCAGCCGGCCACGGGTGCCATGCTGTACGGCGTGGAAGTGCCCAAGGGTGGCGGCGATATCTATTGGGCCAACCAGTACGGCGCGTGGAGCAGACTGCCGGCCGAGATCCAATCGCTGATCGATGGCCGCACCGGCACCTATCGCTATGCCAAGCGCATGGCCATCATGAATCCGCTGGAGCTGAAGCAGGACACCGCCCAGGCCAAGGCCATGCTGAGCCTGCCCGACGCCACGCATCCGCTGGTGCTGAAGCACCCCGTCACGGGGCGCAAGGCGCTATATGCGGACCCCACCACACTGGTAGCGATAGACGGGTTGAGCGAAGCCGACAACGCGCGCGTACTGCCTTTGCTGTTCGAGGCGGGCAGCCGCCCCGAACTGGTGTACCGCCACAAAGTGCACAACGGCGATCTGGTCATGTGGGACAACGGCTGCACCATGCACCGGCGCGACGAGATGCGGCTGGACCAGCCGCGCCTGATGAAGCGCACCACTTTCCGGCTGCCGCCTCAGGCCTATTGCGTTCCGCACTGACCCCAACCGCCAACAGGAAGACAAGCCATGAACCGTTCCCTGGTCTACCTGCGCGTCAACCGCGTGGACGCCGCCGTCTGCGCCCAGGCGCAACAGGCAACCGTATCCGATCTGCACGAGGCCGAGTTCGCCGCCGGCCGGCGCGGCCTGATGTCCAGCCGCATGCGGCCCGTGGTGGAGGGCAAGCGCATCGCCGGCCCGGCCGTGACGGCCTATTGCGCGCCCGGCGACAACCTGATGATGCACCGGGCCCTTTACCTGGCGCAGCCGGGCGACGTGCTGGTGGTGGTTTGCGAACCGGCGACCTCGGGCGCGCAATGGGGCGACATGGCGGCGCGCTACGCGCTGAAGAAGGGCCTGGCCGGCATTGTGGTGCAAGGCTGCGTGCGCGACACGGATATGCTGCGCGAGCTGGGCAGCCCCACCTGGGCCACCCACGTGCTGTCGTCGCACCCCGACAAATCGGGGCACGGCCGCATCAATGCGCCGCTGGTCTGCGACGGCGTGCCGGTATCGCCGGGCGACCTGATCGTGGCCGATGGCGACGGCGTCATCTGTGTGCCGCGCGAGCAGGCGGCGCAATCGGTAGAACGCGCCTTGGCCCGCATGCGCGCCGAAGACGCCATGGCGCAGGAAGTAGCCAAGGGCGCCGCAGTCTGGGACCTGAGCGGAGCGGCGGCGCGCTACGCCGAGATGGACATCGAAGAAATCGACGCCGCATTCGACGACCCCAGGCGTTGAGATTGCCAGGTGTCAGAGGCGCTCGGCGAAGAAGTCCAGAAAACACGCGATGCGCCGCGCCAGCTGCGTATTGCGGTAATACACCGCATGCATGGGCTGCAGATAATCGGTGCACGCGTGTTCCAGCAGCTTGACCAGCCGCCCCGCGGCCAGGTCGTCTTTCAGCATGAATTCCGACAGGCAGGCAATGCCCACGCCATCGACCGCCAGCAGCCGCTGGGTTTCGCCGCTGGAAGCCGCCAAGGTAGGCGTGACCGCGAATTCGGTGCCGCCCGCATGATGCAGCGGCCATACATTCAGGGTCTCGGGCTGCGTGAAACCCAGTATTTCGTGCTGACGCAAAGCCTCGGCCGTGGCGGGCGTGCCACGCCGCGCCACATAGGCTGGGCTGGCCACCACTAAGCGCCGCGACGGCCGCAGCGCCCGCGCATGCAGGCTGGAATCGGATAGCGGACCGGCTCGCAGCGCGATATCGGTGCGGTGCTCGACCAGATCGACGATGCGGTCATTGCTGGTCAGCTCGAGTGAAATCTCGGGATAGCTGACCCGGAAATCGGCGATATGCGGCACCACGCAATGCAGCATCACGGGGGCCGACGCATCCACCCGCAGCTTGCCGGCGGGCTGCTGGCGGCGGATGCGCATGCACTCTTCGGCATCGTCCAGGTCGCCCACGATGGCGCGCGCACGCGCAAGAAACAAGTGACCTTCTTCGGTCAATTCCATGCGCCGCGTGGTGCGCGTCAGCAGCGTCACACCCAACTGCGTTTCCAGCCGCGACAGGCTGCGGCTGACGCCCGAGGCGGTCTGCCCCAGGGACTCGGCGGCGGCGCTCATGCTGCCCGTATCGACCACCGCCAGGAAGACGCGCAAAGCATCGGAGCTGAGTGCCATTTTTGATTTCCAAGCACAAGTCTAGTGATTGTAGGCCTATTTTTCTCACAGATTGCGGGGCGCACAATGCCACACCTAGGGTAAACCCCGTTATTTCTGGAGAGATGAAATGCCTATCGCGCTATGGGCGCTGGCTGTGGGGGCTTTCGGCATCGGCACCACGGAATTTGTCATCATGGGCTTGCTGCCCGAAGTGGGCGCGGATCTGGGGGTCTCGCTGTCTAGCGCCGGCCTGCTGGTAACCGGCTACGCCCTGGGCGTGGTGGTGGGTGCGCCCCCGGTGGCCATCCTGACTACCCGGCTGCCGCGCAAGACGCTGTTGCTGGGCCTGATGCTGATTTTCACGCTGGGCAACCTGGCCTGTGCCCTGGCGCCCGGCTACGGCACATTGATGGCGGCGCGGGTGCTGACTTCGCTGGCCCACGGTGCATTCTTCGGCGTGGGGTCGGTAGTGGCCACCAGCCTGGTCAAGCCCGAAAAGCAGGCCTCGGCCATCGCCCTGATGTTCACGGGGCTGACTCTGGCCAACGTGCTGGGCGTGCCGTTCGGTACCTGGCTGGGCCAGGCCTGGGGCTGGCGCGCCACATTCTGGGCCGTGACCGGCGTGGGTATCGTGGCCATGGCGGCCATCGCCGCCTGGGTGCCGCACAGCCGCGGCGACCGTGGCGGCGACCTGATGGGCGAACTGCGCGCCCTGAGCCGCCCCCAAGTGCTGCTGGGCTTTGCCATGACGGTGCTGGGTTTCGGCGGGGTATTCACGGCGTTCACCTACATTGCCCCGCTGCTGACCGAGCTGGCCGGCTTCAGCGCCGGCGCGGTATCGCCCATTTTGCTGCTGTTCGGCGTGGGCCTGGTGGCCGGCAACATGTATGGCGGCAAGCTGGCCGACCGGCGGCTGATGCCTACGCTGGTGGGCAGCCTGGCGCTGCTGGCGGTGGTATTGGCGGTGTTCAGCCTGACCATACATGGCAAGTTCGCCGCCGTTGTGACTGTGGCCGTGCTGGGCGCCGCCGCCTTCGCCACCGTGCCGCCGCTGCAGATGCGTGTGCTGGAAAAGGCGGGCGATGCTCCCAACCTGGCGTCCGCCTTCAACATTGCGGCCTTCAACCTGGGCAATGCGGCCGGCGCCTGGCTGGGCGGCCTGACCATCGACCACGGCCCGGGCCTGGCCGCCACCCCGCTGGTTGCGGCGGCGGTCACCGCCAGCGGACTGGGGGTTGCCCTGTACAGCTGGAGACTGGACCGCCAGTCACGCGTCCTGGCGGCGGCATGAGCAATGCACCGGTGTCTGACACCGACGCCGCCCGCGCCAATTCTATTTTCTATCTGGAGCATTCACTCAATGATCCCCGCCAAACCCCTTGCCCGCGACGGCGGCACGATTCCCGCGCTGGGCCTGGGCGTGTTCCGCATGCCGGCCGAAGACACGGCCCGCATGGTCAAGACTGCCCTGCAGCTGGGCTACCGCCATATCGACACCGCGCAGATCTACGGCAATGAAGCCGATGTGGGGCAGGGCCTGGCCGAGTCGGGCATTGCCCGCGAAGACGTGTTCGTCACCACCAAGGTCTGGGTCGACCACTATCGCGGCGCCGGCTTCCGGCAATCGGTGCAAGACAGCCTGAGCCGCCTGCGCACCGACTACGTCGACCTGCTGTTGCTGCACTGGCCCAACAACGCCGTACCGCTGGCCGAACAGATCGCGGCCCTGAACGAAGCGCGATCCAGCGGCCGCGCCCGCCACATCGGGGTCAGCAACTTCACTACCGCGCTCATGCGCGAAGCCGCCGCGCTAAGCAGCGCGCCACTGGTCAACAACCAGATCGAATACCACCCCTACCTGGACCAATCGGCCGTACGTGCCGAAGCGCAGCGGCTGGGCATGAGCATCACCGCGTACTACGGCATGGCCGACGGCAAGGTGCTGCAAGACCCGGTCATCCGCGCCATGGCCCAGCGCCTGGGCAAGACTCCGGCACAGATTGCGTTGCGCTGGCTGGTG
>DASPIV010000047.1:0-4815 GCA_035628955.1 Bordetella sp. | reverse complement strand
CTGGATTTTTCCAGATTGACTTCGCCTTCGCGATCCAGCCCTACCGTCAGATTCAGGCTTTCGCGCGACACGTCCACCTGGAAATACCGGCCCTCGAGCGCGATGACGGTCATGCATGCGCCTTGCACCGCGATCGAGTCGCCTATGCCGACGTCGGCCAGGTCCAACTCGCCCGCATCGATATCGAGGCGCACGCCACCGTGCTCGGCATCGGCCAGCAGCTTCAGGCGAACAATGCGGCCCACCGCCGCTACCAGACCAGTAAACATGAAGAAGGTGCTCCTGAAATCAGTACGGTAGAAGACATCAACGGCATATGGCCGCCGCTTGCAGCGCCTGCCAGCGTGCCGGGTCGCGCACGCGCAGGCGCAAGTCGGCGCCGATGCGCGTGGCATCGGTGAATTCGAAGCGCCGGGCGCCGTCCAGGTGTTCGATCAGCGGCAGGCGCAGCATGGCGGCGGCATCGCCCAGTAATACCGGCGCCAAGTAAACCAGCAGTTCGTCGACGCAGCCCGCCGACATCAGTGCGCCGCCCAGGCCGGCGCCGGCCTCGATATGCACTTCGTTGAATTCGTGGTCGCCCAGCCAGCGCATCATGGCGGGCAGGTCGACGCGCTCGGTATCGCCATCGGGCAGCGCCACCACGCGCGTATTGTGCCGGGCCAGGCGCGCCGCCTTGGCGGCATCGGGCCGCGCCGTGAAAACGATGACTTCGGTGCCGTCGAACAAGCGGGCATCTTCCGGAATATCGAAGCGCCCATCCACCACGGCCTTGCGCGGCGCGCGCGAAGTGGGCACGCTGCGCACGTTCAGCAGCGGGTTGTCTTTCAGCACGGTGCCCATGCCGGTCAGCACGACGCAACTGCGGGCGCGCCAGGCATGGCCATCGGCACGCGCGGCTTCGCCGGTAATCCACTGCGAGACGCCATTGTGCAAGGCGCTGCGGCCATCCAGCGACGCCGCCATCTTGACCCAGGCCCAGGGTGTGCCCCGGCTCATGCGGGCAACGAAGCCGGCGTTGATTTCCAGCGCCTCGTCGGCGCAGACATTGGTGGATACCGCAATGCCGGCCTCGCGCAGGCGCGCCAGGCCACGGCCGCCCACTTGGGGGTTGGGGTCGCCCATGGCCACCACCACCCGCGCCGGCTGCGCCGCCAGCACGGCATCGGCGCAGGGCGGCGTGCGGCCATGGTGGCTGCAGGGTTCCAGGGTGACATACAGCGTGGCGCCCCGCACCGATACGCCGCGGGCGGCGGCATCGCGCAAGGCGCAGATCTCGGCGTGCGGCCCTCCAGGCGGCTGGGTGGCGCCTTCGCCCAGCACCTGGCCGTCGCGCACGATCACGCACCCGACCCGCGGGTTGGGTGTCGTAGAGGTTGCGACGGTGCGGGCCAACGCCAGGGCGCGGCGCATCCAGATAATGTCGTCGACGTCGGTCATGGGAATCTCTTGCGATTGTATGCCCGCCGGCCTATGGTGCCCCGCCCGGCCAGCCCCGAGCGGGGCCTGGCGCGCCGGCCTATCGGCGGCGCAGCTTGCCCGGCAGCATGGGGCCCTGCATCTCGCGGATGGCCTCGACGAATTCGCCGATGTCTTCGAAATTCTTGTACACCGAGGCAAAGCGCACGTAGGCCACCTTGTCGAGCTTCTTCAGTTCGGCCATGACCAGCTCGCCGATGCGTTCGGTCGAGACTTCGCGCTGGCCGCTGGCCAGCAGGGTTTCTTCGATGCGGGCAACCACGCTGTCGACCTGGTCGGTGCTGACGGGGCGCTTGCGCAGCGCCAGCGACAGGCTGGCGCGCAGTTTGGCAGTGTCGTAGTCGCTGCGGCTGCCATTGCGCTTGACCACCGAAGGCATGGCCAGCTCGATGCGTTCGTAGGTAGTGAAGCGCTTGTCACAGGACAGGCAGCGGCGGCGGCGGCGTATGGTATCGCCTTCTTCGGACACCCGGCTATCTACCACCTGTGTGTCGGCGTTGCCGCAGAATGGGCATTTCATGTTGCCGCCCCCAGTCCAATAACTTGGCGTATTGTAATGACGCCGGCCCGCAACGCGGCGCCGGCGTGGGAAAAATACGCCAAACGACAGCCCGGGGCCGCCGCGCAGGCGGGATCAGCCGTAGACAGGCAGGCGCGCCGTCAGTTCGTTGACGCGGGCACGTACCGCGGCAATGTTGGCTTCATCGCGCGGGTTGTCCAGCACGTCGGCGATCAGGTTGGCGGTGAGCTCGGCCTCGGCTTCCTTGAAACCGCGGGTGGTCATGGCCGGGGTGCCCAGGCGGATGCCGCTGGTCACGAACGGTTTTTCCGGGTCGTTGGGGATGGCGTTCTTGTTGACGGTAATGTGCGCCTGGCCCAACACGGCTTCGGCTTCTTTGCCGGTAATGCCCTTGGGGCGCAGGTCGACCAGCATCACGTGGCTTTCGGTGCGGCCCGACACGATGCGCAGGCCCCGCTTGACCAGGGTTTCGGCCAGCACCTTGGCATTGCTGGCCACCTGGCGGGCATACTGCTTGAACTCGGGCGACAGGGCTTCCTGGAAGGCAACCGCCTTGGCGGCGATGACGTGCATCAACGGGCCACCCTGGATGCCGGGGAAAATAGCCGAATTGACGATTTTCTCGTACTCGGCCTTCATCATGATGACGCCGCCGCGCGGCCCGCGCAGCGACTTGTGCGTGGTAGACGTGACGAAATCGGCGTGCGGCACCGGGTTGGGGTAGGCGTCGCCCGCCACCAGGCCCGCGTAGTGGGCGATGTCGACCATCAGCAATGCGCCGTTGTCGTGGGCAATGCGGGCCATGCGCTCGAAGTCGATATGCAGGGCGTAGGCCGACGCACCCGCCACGATCAGCTTGGGCTTGTGTTCCTTGGCCAGCTTTTCGACCTGGTCGTAGTCGAGCACTTCGTTGGCATCCAGGCCATACGAAATGAAGTTATACAGTTTGCCGGATGCATTGACCGACGCGCCGTGGGTCAGGTGGCCGCCTTCGGCCAGGCTCATGCCCAGCACGGTGTCGCCCGGCTTCAGCACGGCCATGTAGACGCCCTGATTGGCCTGCGAGCCCGAGTTGGGCTGCACGTTGGCGGCTTCGGCGCCGAACAGTTGCTTCAGGCGGTCGATGGCCAGCTGCTCGACCACGTCGACATATTCGCAGCCGCCGTAGTAGCGCTTGCCCGGGTAGCCTTCGGCGTACTTATTGGTCAACTGCGTGCCCTGTGCCTGCATGACGGCCGGGCTGGCATAGTTTTCCGAGGCGATCAGCTCGATATGTTGTTCTTGCCGGACGTCTTCTTTCTGGATGGCGGCCCAGACTTCGGGGTCTACCTGGGACAGGGTAAGTTTGCGGTCGAACATGACGGGGGTTCCTGAAGCGTAAAAAGGGGGAAAGCCTGGATGACGGATGGCGCTTAGTTTACCGCGCCGCCACGCCCAGCCTGCCCCTCGGGCCGTGAAAAAAAACCGCAAAATGGCCCCAGCCTTCCTGGAAAAGCGCGCAACCGCGCCTAACCCGCGGATTTGCTCAAGCCAGCTTGAAGAACGCTCATGGATACCCAGGCCGGCAACTGCGGCCCGCAGGCCGCGGCCGGCGTTCAGGCCGAGGTGTCGCCGATCTGCCTGGGCGCGAGTTCCGGGTTCAACGTATACACGCCGGTAATGCTGGCCTGCGCCAGCACGTGGCCTTGCATGGCCTTCAGCACGTCGTTGCCGCCAAAATTGCCCTGCACGTCGAGCTTGGGCACATCCAGCGCGTACAGGGTGAAAACATAGCGGTGCGGCAGCGCGTCGTTCCAGGGTGGGCACGGGCCGTCGTAGCCGAAATAATCGCCGTTCATGTCGCGGTCGGCGGCGAACCACGAGGTGTAGTCGTTGATGCCCTGGCGCGCGTCGTCGGGGGCCAGCGGGCCGCCTTTGCCGCGCGGCGTGATGCCGCTGGAAAAATCGCCTTCTTCGATCTCGCGCTTGTCGGCGGACAGGTCGATGAGTACCCAGTGGAAGAAATCGACGCGCGGCAGGTCAGCCGGCACGGTGCGCCCTTCCTGGTTGACGTCGTCGGGCTTGGACGGCACGTCGGGATCGTGGCAGACAAGGGCGAACGAGCGCGTGCCCTCGGGTACGTCGTCCCAGGAAAACTGCGGGTTGAAGTTGTCCGCGAGTGCGACGTGCGACTGCGGGTCGATCTTGCCGAAAGCGTAGCGATCGGGAATCGATTCGTTATCGGAAAAAGACAGACTCGAGAGTTTCATGTCGTGCTCCTGCGAGGCCGTAGGCGCTTCCTACCCTGCCAAGTTAACACGGGCGAACTTGCGCTTGCCCACCTGCAGCACATAAGACCCGGCCCGCAATTGCAACGATTTGTCTTCGACGCGATCGCCGTTGACTCGCACCCCGCCCTGCTCGACGTTGCGTTGCGCCTCGGCGCCCGATGCCACCAATCCGGCTTCGCGCAGCACCTTCAAGATACCCAGCGGCGCGCCTGCCATATTGACCTCGGGCATGTCGTCGGGAATGGCGCCATCGCGAAAGCGCGCCTGGAAAGTCGCCAGCGCGGCCTCGGCGGCCTGGGGCGTATGGAAGCGCGCGACGATTTCCTGCGCCAGCGCCACCTTGGCATCGCGCGGATTCGCTCCGGCCTCGATGCCGGCCTTGAGCGCGGCGATGTCTTCCAGCGAGCGAAACGACAGCAGCTCAAAGTAGCGCCACATCAGCGTATCGGAGATCGACATCAGCTTGCCGAACATGGATTCGGGCTGTTCGGAAATGCCGATGTAATTGCCCTTGGACTTGGACATTTTCTCGACGCCGTCGGTGCC
>DASPIV010000046.1:0-4368 GCA_035628955.1 Bordetella sp. | reverse complement strand
GACCCGGCGCGACGCCAGCCAGCGCGTGAACTGGTTGCACGTCATCGACCAGCTCCAGGCGCTGGGCGGGGGCGAGCCCGCCGCCACGCCCGCGCCCGCAACTGACGATGGCTGGCGTATCGCGGTCGACGCCGTCGATATCCACGATGCCGGGCTGCGCCTGCGCGATGCCCCCACCGGGCTGGACTACACCTTGGCCGGCCTGGCGGCCACCGTGGAAAACCTGCAGTTTCCGCAGCCGCCCGGGCAGGCCATCAATTTGTGGCTGACCATGGACAATCCGGCAGATGGCGGCTGGATCCGGGCCAAGGGGCCGCTGCGCCTGAGTCCGTTGGCCCTGGACCTGGACTTGCAGCTTGGCCATCTGGGGCTGGCGCCGTTCGCCGCGGCCGTGCGCAGCCAGGCGCCTGTCCAGTTGCTCGATGGCTTGCTGGGCCTGCAGGCGCAGGTCAAGGTGGCCGAGCAGGGCGATGCCATGCAGGTGTCGGCCACCGGCGTCCAGGCAAACTTGCGGCAATTCGCGGTGCGCGACGAATCCGTCAAGCCGGCGGTGAACCTGGCCCTGGGCGAGCTGACGCTGGCGGCCGATCGCCTGGCGCTCGATAGCCGGCCTGCGCCCTTCACGCTGCAGGCGTCGGGCATCCAGGGCCATGGTCAACTGGCCTTGCAAGGCACGCTGACGCCGCAGCCCCTGGCGCTGCAATCCCAGGTCGACCTGCAGGCGCTGGATCTCGCCTCGCTGGCGCCTTATGTCGCCTCCAGCCTGAACGCCACGGTGCGCGCGGTGACGGTAGGCGCGCGCGGCCAGGTGTCGTTCGCGGCCGCCGCGGGCAAGACGCCCTTGAAAGCGCGCTGGCAGGGGGCGGTCGACGTCAACGGCCTGGACCTGGCCGACCGCGTCAACCGCGACGACTTCCTGAAATGGAAGCACCTGGGCCTGGAAGGCATGCAGGTGTCGGTGGATGGCGACACATTTGCGGCCAACCTGGGCGACATCACCCTTGACGACTTCTATGGCCGCATCCTGCTCAGCGCCGAAGGGCGGCTCAATGTCATGGACCTGGTGGCCGAACCGGGCCAGGCGGGCGGCTCGATCACCCAGGACACGCAGACGCGCGGCCGAACCGCGCGCCAGCCGGATACGGCAGGCCAGTTGCCCGATATCTCGGTGGGCAGCGTCACCCTGAAGCAAGGCCGCATGACCTTCACCGACCGTTTCGTCAAGCCGAACTACACGGCCGAACTGTCGCGCATCGAAGGCGGCCTGTCGGCCGTGTCGTCGCGCAATCCCAAGCCAGCCAAAGTCAAGGTGACCGGCCGGGTGTACGGCACGGCACCGCTGTCGATCAGCGGCAGCGTGCAGCCGTTTGCCGAATTCCTGTCGCTCGACTTGAAAGCGACGGCCAAGGGGGTCGACCTGCCGCGTTTCACCACGTATTCGTCGAAGTACGTGGGGTATCCCATCAAGCGCGGCAAGCTGTCGCTGGATCTTGAATACAAGCTGAAAGACCGCGCCCTGCAGGCCAGCAACCATGTGGTGCTGAACCAGCTCACTTTCGGCGACAAGACCGACAGCCCCGATGCCACCAAGCTGCCCGTCATGCTGGCGGTGGCCCTGCTGAAAGACAGCCGCGGCAATATCGACATCAACCTGCCTATCTCGGGGTCGCTGGACGATCCGCAGTTCTCGGTGGGCGGCATCATCGTGCGGGTGCTGGTCAACCTGGTCGTCAAGGCCGTGACCTCGCCGTTCTCGCTGCTGGCGTCGGCATTCGGAGGCGGCGAGGAATTGTCTTATATCAATTTCGAACCGGGCAGCGCCGTGCTGGCCACCGATGCGGACCAGCGCATCGGCACATTGGCCCAGGCCCTGAACGACCGGCCGGGCCTGAAGCTGGACATCATCGGCCGGGCCGACCCGGCCACCGATACCGAGGGCCTGCGCCAAGCCTGGGTCGACCTGCAGATACGCAAGGCCAAGGCCGCCGATACCGGCGCACGCGGCAAGCATCCCGATCCGGCCTCCGTGACCGTATCGGACGCCGAACGCGCGGAATATCTGGAAGAGGTCTACGACGACACCGACATCGAGGCCAAGCCGCGCAACTTCATCGGCATGGCCAAGTCGGTGCCTGCCGAGCAGATGGAAGCCCTGCTGCGCCAGGCCGCGCCGGTCGGCGACGACGACTTGCGGCAACTGGCCGACGCGCGCGCCCAGGCGGTGTACGAGAAACTGCAGGAAAGCGGCCCGGCCGACCGCATTTTCATCGTGGCATCCAGCCTGGACGGTGCGGCCGGCGAGGGTGCGGCCGGCGAGGGCGAGGCCGCGCCCTCGCGGGTGGATTTCGCCTTGAAGTAAAGTCGGCCGCGGCCGGCGCGGCTACTGGCCGCGCGGTTCGGGCAGGCCGTCGGTGACCTCGGCGATGCCCTGCTTCATTTCGTCGTAGCTGATGTCGCGCTCGTGCTGGAAGCTGCCCATCATGCCGGCGCAGCCATCCACGCCCGACTCGCGCATGTCGACCATCATTTTTTCGCCTTCGCGGCGGCCCTGCTGGAACAGCGCGTCGAACTGATCGGCGCGGTAGCCGAATTCGCCGGCGTAGCGCTGCAGGTTGCCGCGCGCCGTGGCCTGGTGCTTCGCCAGGTCGGGCGGGGCGGCACCGCATGCTTGGGCGGCGCCGTTGCTGGCGCCAGAGGTGGTGACCAGTTGGTCGAACTGTGCCTGGTCCTGTGCCAGGGCAACGGGGGCACCGGCCAGGCCCATGGCCAACGCCAGGACGAAGGGCAGGGGTTTGCGCATGGCTTCATTATGGCAAGTCCTTGTTGCGCCAGGGCCACCTTGCCGGTGTGGAGTCGTATCAGACTGTTCACGTTTCTTTCCTGCGGTGGGGCAGGCGCCTGGCCGCCCCCCGAACGGTCCGACTGGCACTATGATGGCGGTTTGCCGGGCGATTTTCGCCCGCCTTCTTGCCCGTACCTGGAGAGAATAAATGACCATCAAAGTCGGCGATCGTGTACCTGACGGCACCCTGACCGAGTTTTTCGACACCGAGGCCAACGGTTGCGCGCTGGGGCCCAACACGTTCCAGGTTGCCGACCTGGTCAAGGGCAAGACCATTGCCGTATTCGCCGTGCCGGGTGCCTTTACGCCCACCTGCTCGGCCAAGCACCTGCCCGGCTATGTCGAGCAGGCCCAGGCCCTGAAAGACAAGGGCGTGGACGAAATCTGGTGCGTGGCCGTCAATGATGCCTTCGTGATGGGCGCATGGGGCCGTGACCAGAAAGCCGCCGGCAAGGTACGCATGCTGGCCGACGGCTCGGCCCACTGGACCCGCGCGCTGGGCCTGGAACTGGACCTGGACGCGCGCGGCATGGGCGTGCGCTCGCAGCGTTATTCCGTGTTGCTGAAAGACGGCGTGGTTGCGCAGTTGAACATCGAGGCGCCTGGCAAGTTCGAAGTCAGCGACGCCGCCACCATGTTGTCGCAGATCTAGCGTATTGTTGTCATACACCGCGGGGCGCACGGGGCGCTTCGCGGTGCCGCCGTTCATGGCGGCAGCCCCCGCATCCCATGCTATCCACGATTTCTTCCTTTTCGTCGCTGTACCTGGCGACACTGCTGATGCTGATTGGCACCGGCTTGTTCAATACCTATATAGGGCTGCGGCTGACCGCCGAATCGGTCAACGAAATCTGGATCGGCGCACTGATCGCCGGCTACTACCTGGGGCTGGTGTGCGGTGCCCGCATGGGCCACAAGCTGATCATCCGCGTGGGCCATATTCGCGCCTTCGTTGCCTGTGCCGCCATTTCCACCAGCATGATCCTGGCCCAGATGCTGGTCGATTACATGCCGCTGTGGCTGGTGTTCCGCCTGGTGGCCGGCATCGTCATGGTGACCCAGCTGATGGTCATCGAAAGCTGGCTGAACGAACGGGCGACCAACGAGAGCCGCGGGATGATCTTCTCCTTCTATATCTCGATCACGCTGCTCGGCGTGGTCGGTGGGCAGATGACCGTGGCCTTCGCCGACATCAAGGTGCAGACGCTCTTCCTGATGGCCGGCATCTACTATTGCTTCGCCATGCTGCCGACGCTCGTCTCCAATGCGCAGACGCCGAAGCCGCTGAGCGAGGTGAAGCTCGACCTCGTCGCCCTCTACCGGAATTCGCCCGTCTCGTTCTTCGGCATCCTTCTCGTCGGCATCGCCAATGGCGCCTGGGGCACGCTCGGCGCCGTCTTCGGCGCCAAGGCCGGGCTGTCGACCGGCGACGTGGCGCTGATGATGACGATTACGATCTTCGCCGGCGCCGCGATGCAGATCCCGGCCGGCCGCATGTCGGACCGGATGGACCGCCGCTACGTGCT
>DASPIV010000045.1:0-3740 GCA_035628955.1 Bordetella sp. | reverse complement strand
TCCCGCGGCGCCATACCTGGACGACCTGCGAGTGGGCGATGTGCACGTCAGCTATGGCCGGACGGTAACCGAAGCGCATGTGGTCGGTTTCGCCGCTTTCGCAGGTATGCAGATGCCGCTTTTCATCGACCACCAGCATGCCCGCCAGGCCGGTGCGTTCGGTTCCCCGATTGCGCCCGGGTTCCTGACGGCGTCGCTGTCGGGAGGCATGCTGGAGAGCGTGCTCGGCACCAACGTGCTGGCTGGGCTGGGCATGGATACGTTCGTCTTCAAGGTGCCGGTGCGTCCTGGCGATACGCTGCACGCGGAAGTGCAGATCCAGGACAAGCGCCCCACGCGAAACCCTGGGCGGGGGGTACTGGCGGTGGGCATCGAAGTCATCAACCAGCGCGGCGAGATCGTGCTGAGCTACCAGGCAAAAGTACTGATGAAACAGCATGAACCGAAGCACCAGCAAGGAAAATCAAGCCATGACTGATACCAACCATCGCGCGCAAGCGCAGCGCAATGACGGACCTCTCAGCGGGGTGCGGGTCATCGATCTGACCACGGTGGGCATGGGGCCGTATGCCACTCAGATCTTTGGTGACATGGGCGCCGAGGTCATCAAGGTCGAGCCGCCCGAGGGAGACATCTTCCGCCATGCGTTGCCGACCCGGTCGCCGCGCATGGGTGCGCCGTTCATGAACTTCAACCGCAACAAGCGCAGCGTCTGCCTGGACATCAAGCAGGCCGGCGACCGCCAGGCCCTGCTCGACCTGGTCAAGGAAAGCGATGTCTTCATTTCCAACATCCGGCCTCAAGCCCTGGCAAAGCTGGGCTTGGACTATGAGGCGCTGAGCCGGCTGAATCCGCGCTTGATCTACTGCTCGGCCGTGGGGTTCGGGCAGGCCGGGCCGTACGCCGGCAAGCCGGCGTTCGACGACATTATCCAGGCCTATAGCGGACTGGCCGCGGTGCAGGGCACCGGCAACACGGGCGGGCCGGCCTACATGCGCACGCTGATCGCCGACAAGGTTACGGGGCTGACGATTGCCTACGCGATTCCCATGGCCCTGTATGAACGCGAAAAATCAGGCCTGGGCCAGGCGGTCGAAGTGCCCATGTTCGAGACGCTGGTATCGTTCACGCTGATCGAGCACCTGAGCGGAGAAAGCTATTTGCCGGCCATCGCCGGCATGGGTTATGAACGTATCCTGGCCCGCAATCGCAAGCCTTACCGTACCCAGGACGGCTACATCAGTATCCTGCCCTACACCGATGCGCATTGGGCCAGGTTTTTCAAGATGGCCGATCGTCCCGACCTCATCGGCAACCCGGCCTTCGCCACTACCACGGCACGCAATCGCAACTACGACGCCCTGTATGGCGAGTTGATCGATATCGTGGCGACCAAGACCACCGACGAATGGGTGCGCCTGTTGGACGAGCAGGATATTCCCGTGGCGCGCGTGAACACATTGCAGGACGTGCTGGACGATCCCCACCTGGCCGCGGTGGGTTTCTTCAAGAGCATGGCGCATCCCACCGAAGGCACTGTGCGTGTTACGGATATTCCCGTGAAAATGTCGCGCACCCCGGGTGCGCTGCGGCACCCGGCTCCGCCGCTAGGCGCCGACAACGAAGCGCTGCTGGGTCGCGCGGCTCTGGAAAAGTAGCGCCGCCGATCGCCGTAGCCGTGAGTTGCTGGCGAGCGGCCTGGGTACCTGCCGCCCGTCGCCGCTGCACTGGCTACGCCACTTGCCGGGCCGCCATCATCTGCCGGTTCACCAGATGCGCATATGCGCCGCCGCGCTCGAGCAGGTCGTTGTGCGTACCTGATTCCACGATCCGACCGCCATCCACGACCGCAATGGTGTCGGCCTGGCGGATGGTGGACAGGCGGTGCGCAATGATCAGCGTGGTGCGGTGGCGCATCAGTTCGGCCAGCGCCTGGTGCACCTGTGCTTCGCTGATGGCGTCCAGATGCGAGGTGGCTTCGTCCAGGATCAATATCGGTGCGTCGCGCAGGAACGCGCGGGCGATGGCAATGCGCTGGCGCTGGCCGCCCGATAGCGCCACGCCGCGTTCGCCCACGCGGGTGCCAAGGCCATCGGGCAGGCCCGCCACGAATTCCGTCAGCGCGGCGCGGGCGATGGCTTGTTCGAGTTCGGTGGTGGTGGCGTCGGGGCGGGCCAGCCGGATGTTGTCTTCCAGGGTGCCGTTGAGCAGCCAGGTATCTTGCGCCACCAAAGCGATACGGCGGTACAGGGCGTCCAGTGTCAGGTCGGGCAGGGGGGTGCCGCCGATGCGCACGGCGCCTTGCTGCGGATCCCAGAAGCGCAGCAGCAGGCTGGCCAGGGTGCTCTTGCCTGCCCCCGAAGGGCCTACCAGCGCCAGGGTCGCGCCTGCGGGCAGATCCAGCGTCACCTCGCGCAGGGCGGGTTGCTGGCGGCCTGGGTACGTGAAAGTGACGTGGTCGAAGGCCAACGGCAGGCCGGCGGAATCGAGCGGCGGCGCCAGCGCGCCATCGGTGATGGACACCGGTTCATCATGAATGGCGCGCAGGCGGCGGGTCGAGGCCAGGGTATCCGCCAATTGGCGGCTGACCTGGGCGATTTCCGATACGGGCAGGAAAGCGGCCACCGCCAGCAGCACCAGTAGCGGCAGCAGGCCGGCGGCCAGCGCGCCTTGCGCCACCCACCAGGCGCCGGCGGCGGCCACCGCCAGGCCGCCCAGGCCCGTGGCGATCTCGAGCAGGACGCCCTGGCGCGACAAATCGGCCAGCAAGGCCAGCCGCGCGCGCTGGTATTGGCCGGCCATGGCAAGGAATGCGGCGCGCCGCTGCCCCGTGGCCGAGAACGCCACCAAGTCTGACAGCCCCTGAATGGTTTCGGACAGATGAGCGCCGAGCAGGCCCAGTGCCGTGCGCGCGCGGCTGCCCTGCGCATCCACGCGCCCGCGGCTCAGCCAGGGCGACGCCGCGGCCCACATCAGGAACGGCAGCAGCGCCAGCACCAGCGGCCAGGCGGTGGCGCCCAGAATGACCAACACTACGGCTGGCACCAGCACCGCCACAAAGGCGGGCGCCACCGTATGGGCAAAGAAATATTCCACCGTTTCCACGTCTTGCGTGGCCAGCCCGACCAAGTCGCCGGAACGCCTGCGCAGCAGGTAGGCGGGCGCCAGGGTTTCCAGTTTCTGATAAAGCGCGATGCGCATTTCGGCCAGCAACTGGTAGGCGATGGCATGGGCCAGCCAGGATTCGAGCCAGTGCAAAGCCGCGGCCGCCACGGCCGCCACGAACAGGCCGGCCAGCAGGCCGTTGAAGGGTTCGCCATCTTTCAGGCGGGCGATGACCAGCGCGCCCAGCACCGAGACGCCGATGAACGCGGCCACGCGTGCGATACCGCTGGCCACGGTAATGGCGAATTGACGCTTCCAGGGGCGGATGATTTGCGTCAGGGTTTGCAGAACTTGCCGCGTCCCGATGTGGCGCGCTTCGGCTTCCAGCGGCACGGGAGCGGGGCGGCTGGCGTCGTCGCCGGCCTCGGCCTGCAAGACATCGGCGGCGGCGGGCAGCGCCGAGGTGTGCGGCGCGCCCTGCTGGCCGCCCATCAGGCGCCGGTACAGGGTGTCGCCGGCCATCAGCGTTGCGTGCGTGCCGGTTTCGGCGATGCGGCCGCCGTCGAGGACCAGAATGCGGTCGGCATTGATGACGCTGGACAGGCGGTGCGCTAGCACCAGGGTCGTGCGGCCGC
>DASPIV010000044.1:0-5134 GCA_035628955.1 Bordetella sp. | reverse complement strand
ACCTCGGCCCTGACGGCCGCCATGGGTCTGGGCGGGGGCGTGGCCATGCTGGCAGTGTTGAGCCTGGGCTTGCCGGTGACCAGTGTGCTGCCGGTGCACGGCGTAGTACAGATGGGCTCGAATAGCGGGCGCGTCATCATCCAGCGCCGCCATCTGGTGCTTCCGGTGCTGCTGTGGTTCACACTGGGCAGCCTCGTCGGCATCGCGCTGGGCGCCTCGGTGGTGGTCAGCATTCCCGACGCGCTGGCCAAGTGGGCGCTGGCGTTGTTCATTCTGTGGTCGGTCTATCGCAAGAAACCCAGCGCCACGGCCAAGCGCCACGGCAAGACTTATTTCGTGCTGGGCGGGGCGATATCGAGTTTCTGCACCATGCTGGTGGGCGCCACGGGTCCGCTGGTGGCCGCGCTGCTGGCCAGCACCGGCCTGGTCAAACAGCCGCTGGTGGCCACGCACGCGGCGTGCATGGTGATACAGCACGGCATGAAGATTGTGGTCTTCGGCACGCTGGGCTTCGCCTACGCCGCGTGGGGGCCGTTGATTGCGGCAATGATTGCAAGCGGCGTGGCGGGTACCTGGGTAGGCACCCGCACGCTGGACAACCTGCCCGAGGCCACCTTCCGGCTGGGCTTCAAGATCGTGATGACCTTGGCCAGCCTGCACATGATCTGGCAGACTTTCTGAACTTGTCGAAACGTCGAACAGCCTTTATCCATGCGGGTTTCGGCGATTATTCCGGTGCCACGGAAGTGGCATTCTGCATGCAGCTCTTGGTATAGTGGTTGCCTTCTTTGATTTATGGCGGGCAACCAACCATGGCTTACGATCCGGGCATCCAGGCATACGTGGATCGCATGCGCAGTGCACTGGGAGACATGGCCGAGTTCGGCGCCCTGACCCTGGCACAGCGGCGTGCACGCGCCGATCGCTACGCCGCGTTGATCAATGAGCCCTATCCGGCCTCGCTGCAGGTCAGCGATACGTATATCGTGCTGCCGGGCCGCGAAATTCCCGTGCGGGTGTATCGCCCGCGTGCAGATGGGCCGCTGCCGGCCATCGTCTACCTGCATGGCGGCAGCTTCATGGCGGGCAGCCCTCAGGGCCATGATTTCATCACCGCCAGCCTGGCCTGCAACACGGGCGCACAGGTGCTCAGCGTGCATTACCGCCGCGCGCCCGAGAACCCGTATCCCGCACCCACCGACGATGCCTATGAGGCCTTGTGCTGGGCCGCTCGCGAAGCGGAACTGCTGGGCATCGATCCAGACCGTATCGCCGTGGCCGGCGATAGCGCCGGCGGCAACCTGGCCGCGGCCTGTGCGCTGCTGGCACGCGACCGCGGCGGCCCAGGGCTGCGCATGCAGGCCCTGGCCTATCCCACGCTGGATGCCGACTTCGATACCCCCAGCTACCTGCACAATACCGAAGATGCCTTCCTGACGCGCGCGGCCATGGCTGCGGCGCTGGAAGCGTTCCTGCCGTCCGCGGCGTCCGTGCGCGATGGCTATGCGCTACCGATGCGCGCCACCGACCACGCGGGCCTGCCGCCGGCATACCTGATGCTGGCCGATCACGACCCTTTGCTGGACGACGGCAGGCGTTACGCCGACAAACTGCGCGCCGCGGGTAACGCGGTGCAGTTGCGCATCGGCAAGGGCATGATCCATGGTTTTCTGCGGGCGCGCCGCCTGAGCGCCGTGGCCGACGCCGAGTTCCACCTGATGTGCGCGGCTCTGCGGCAGGCGCTGGCGCTGCCCGAGCCCGCCGAGCGCTGGTAAATGGCTCGGCGTTGGGCGGACCTGTCAGTCGAGCCGAAGCCGGCCCAGCTCCGGGGACATCCGATCCGAAAAAGCCAGCATGGCTTCCGCAACTTCAGCGATCTTCTGTTCGTTCATCGTGTAGCTGAAGTTCGCGGCGGTCAAGACCAGCGCCAGCGGCCCGGCCTGCGAGAAAATCGGCACCGCGATCTGCGTCAAGCCGCTACGCCTGCCGCCCTGGTCCAGGGCGAACCCGCGAGTGCGCGTGGTCTCGATACGCTCGACATACTCTTCGAAGGGCGGCTTTCGAAACCATTCCGTCTGGCCATATTCCGATTCAATAAGTTCGGGCGTAGCCCCTGAGAACGCGGCCATGACCAGACCCGACGCGCCGGAAAACCGGCGCGATCGGCGGCCCACGCTGAAATAGCTGTCGACGCGAAACCCACCGCCCACGAAATCCAGCAGCACCAGGTCATAGCTCTTTTCGACTTTCGCCAGCGCAACCGTTACGCCTACGCGTTCCGCCAGCGAAAACATCTCGGGCCTGACCACATCAAGCAGCCCGCTTGTCCGCAGGACACCGTGCGCCAATTCCAGCACCATGATTCCTATGCTGTAGGTGCGCTCATGCTCGTTGTAGGCGACCAGGCCTTCGCGTTGCAGGGTGCGAAGAATATTGAATGCCGTTCCGCGATGCAATCCGGTTTCGCGGGCCACTTCGCTGGCCCGCTGGGGACGCTGCGCCTGGTGCAAGGCGCGCAGCACTGCCAGCCCGGAAATGATGGCGCCTACCGGTTTCCCGACAACGCGTTCCGCGCCGCTGGCGCGCTTGGCCCTTTCGGAACGATCAGACTTGTTCGTTTGCGGTTCAGCCTCGATCTCGTACTCAGTAGTCAAAGTGAATTTCCTAATCACAGCTTCGTTTGCAACCTGCCACGCCGGCGTATCCGAAGCGCCTGCGGTAAGTCACCCAGGAAAACGGCCGCGTTCCAAGCGAAATATCATACCTCCAGCACATCGGCCGCCTGCGGGATTTGTTGTCCACCCTCTGGGTAGCAGCCGGGTGCTGGCCTGACAGGCCGGAACGTCAGGGCGCCAACGGCACTCCCGCTGTTGATCCGCCATCTACGGCAATGGCCGTTCCTGTTACGAACGATGCTTGGTCCGAGCACAGAAACGCGATGGCCTGCACGACATCGGCCTCGGTGCAGAGGCGCCCAAGCGGCGTGGTGGCCGACAGCGTGAATTGCCCTTGGGCCGGATTCGACATGAGTTTCTCGGTCATGGGTGTCTTGAGCATGCTGGGGCAGACGCAGTTCACGCGTATCTGCCTGTGGGCCACTTCAAGAGCCAGGGTGCGCGCCAGGAACTGAAGCGCAACCTTGGATGCCGCATAAGCGCCGTTACCTGCCTTTGGACGCTGTCCGGACGATGAGGATACCGCCACGATCGAGCCGCCCAGCGTCGGAAAATAGGGTATCGCCGCTTGGACACACCGCCAGAAGCCTTTCGTGTTCACATCGAATGTCAGGTCGTAAGTGGCTTCCGTCATGTCCGCCAGCGAGGCGGGCAGCAGCACGCCGGCTGTGAAGACCAGGGCATCGATGCCCCCTTGGCGGGCTGCACCTGAAGCGAAGGCCTGATGCAGGCTGTCGCGATCCCTGACATCGGCCGCCAGCGCGAGCAGGCGGGCGCCGGGCTGGGCCAGGGCTCTTTCGGCTTCTTGCACTTTTTCGGCATTTACATCGACGATGGTCGTGGCTGCGCCGTGTGCAAGGAAATGGCGTGCCGCTTCCAGGCCTATTCCCGAAGCGCCTCCAACCACGAATACGCTCTTGAGACTCATGTGTTCCCCTTCATCAATGCGCAAGTTGGCGGGCCGCCAGGCAAGGTGCCTTCCGCAGCTCGAAGCCGCGGTAGCCGTCGGCGACCACCTCCTCGCAGATCTTGATATAGGCCGGCACGCCTGCCACGTAAGGCATGAAGACGCGCGGCTTGCCCGGGATATTGGCGCCTACATACCAGGAGTTGGTTGCCCTGGGAAAGAGCGTGCTGTTGGCGACTTCGTTTACATGCCGTACCCATTTTTCCTCGGCGCCTTGCGTCGGCTCGATCGTGTCGATGTCGTTCGCATCGAGATGGGCCAGGCAATCCGAGATCCATTCAACGTGCTGCTCGATCGCGGTGACCATATTCGCCTTCACCGACGGGCTGCCCGGGCCGGTGACGACGAACAGGTTCGGAAATCCATGCACCATCAGGCCTAGATAAGTGGCCGGCCCGGCCGCCCATCTATCCTTCAGGCGCATGCCACCGCGTCCGGTGATCGAGATCTCGTTCAAGGCGCCCGTCATGGCGTCGAAGCCGGTCGCGAAGGCGATCGCGTCCACTTCGTACTCGGCTTCAGTGGTGCGCACGCCGTGCTCGGTGATTTCCTGGATAGGGGTGCGCCGGGCGTCGACGAGCCTTACGTTATCCCGATTGAAGGTCTCGTAATAGTCGGTGTCCACGCAAAGCCGCCGCGAACCGATCGGATGGTCTCGCGGCGTCAGGACTTCGCTTGTCGCCGGGTCTTTCACGATCGACCGGATTTTCTCGCGTACGAATGAAGCGAGGCTTTCGTTCGCCTCTTCATTGCGCATCAAGTCGGTAAACGCCCCCATCATTCGAGCGCTGCCGCCTTTCGCCCAGAGTTTTTCGTAAAGACGCAAGCGCTCTTCATGGGGAATGTCCAGCGCCGACAGCGTGGGGATCGCCACGCGCGACATGCCGGAAGATTGCTTGCGGGCAGCTTTGCGCAGCTCGGGATAGTGCGCTTTCTGCTCGCGTTCTTCGTCCTCGCGCATGGGGTGGTTGCGGGCCGGAACACTGAAATTGGGCGTGCGCTGGAATACGGTAACGAAGCTGGCCTGCGCGGCGATCCTGGGCAGCATTTGAACGCCCGTAGCACCGGTGCCGATGAGCGCCACGCGTTTGCCGGTAAAGTCGACGCCCTCTTTTGGCCATCGGGCCGAATGATGCCATTGGCCCTTGAAACGCTCGATGCCCGGAAAGTCCGGGACCCGCGGCGCCGACAGATTGCCGCTTGCCATGATGCAGAAGCGGGCCTCGACCACGGGCCCGTTGTCGGTGGACACCAGCCAGGCCGCGCGCGCTTCGTCGAACTGCATCGCCGTGACTCGGGCTTCGAAACGGATGTGCTGCCGCAGTTCGAACCGGTCGGCAACATGATTCAGGTAGGCCAGAATCTCCGGTTGCTCGGCGTAACGGTGCGACCAGCTCCATTCCTGCTGCAGTTCGTTCGAAAAGGAATACGAGTAATCAAGGCTCTCGACGTCACAGCGCGCGCCCGGATAGCGGTTCCAGAACCATGTGCC
>DASPIV010000043.1:0-3340 GCA_035628955.1 Bordetella sp. | reverse complement strand
GAACGGCCGTGGCGCACGCTGGAGCGCGGCATGGTCCTGACCATCGAGCCCGGCATCTATGTGCGCGCCGCCGACGACGTGCCCCGGCAATTCTGGGACATCGGCATCCGCATCGAAGACGACGCGCTGGTCACCGACGAGGGCTGTGAACTGATCACGCGCGGCGTGCCGGTGGATGCGCGCGAGATCGAGGCATTGATGCGCGAGTAAGCGCGTGCCTTAGAACACGTAGCCGTCGAGCCAGCCCATTGCCGTCCAGATGTAGACCACCACCATCGCAATGGCGAACATGCCTGCGATGGCCCCCACCAGGGTGCCCATGATGGCCACCAGCACGGGCCCCCAGCCGGTATGGGTTACGCGCCCGTGCGCGGGGTTGTAGAGGCGGTCGAATTTCTCGTCGGGCATCAGGCTGAACACGATCCCTTCGATGAAGCCGTCGATCATCGGGACAAAGGCCAGGAAGAACGCCGGATTGTCGTACCACACCGGAAACTGCGATGCCGCCGCCAGGCATGCGATGGCGGCCAGGGTAACCAGCCAGGCATGGCGACGGCCCAGGTACCACCAGTGCGCCCCCAGCCATCCGAACAGACAGGCCAGCAGGCCCAGCACGACTTTGTTGCGCGGGCGGGTGGCGGAAGCGGAAGAGGACGTGGCTGATGACATATCGGAACAGGAAGAATCGCGGCAGATCAGAAGGGCCGGCGAGGCCGGGTGCCTGCAGTCGGCCTTACGCCGAATGCCCGCGATTGTAGTGGACGGTAGAATTCCGGCATGACTCAGTCTGCCTACGATATCGCCATCCTGGGCGCCGGCCCGGTCGGCCGCGTGCTGGCGCTGCTGCTGGCCCGCCATGCCGCGCGGCCCGAGCGCATCGTCTTGCTGGCCGGCACGGCGGCCGCGCCGGATGGCGCCGCCGCCGCGATCCCGGCCGCCGATCCGCGCGTGCTGGCGCTGAACCACGGCAGCCGCGTACTGCTCGAATCCTTGCAGGCCTGGCCCGCGCGGGCCGCCGATATCCGCACCGTGCACGTCTCGCAGCGCGGCCGGCTGGGCAGCACGTTGATCCGGTCCGACGACTTCCAGGTACCGCGCCTGGGCAACACGGTGTCATACGCCGAATTGCACGCCGTGCTGCTGGACCGCGTGCAGGCCAGTGGGGTAACGGTGTTGCAGGGGCCACCGGCACAGGTGCGGGGCCAGGATAGCCGCGGCATTACCGTACGGCAGGGCGATGCCGAGCTGCGCTGCGGCGTCGCAGTCCTGTCGGATGGCAGCGGTGCCAATGACCTGCGCCGCGAATACGGCCAGCATGCCGTCATCACCAGTGCGCAAGCCACCCTGCCCCGGCCGGGCTGGGCCTGGGAACGCTTCACCGACCAGGGCCCGCTGGCCCTGCTGCCGCACCCGCAGCAGGCGCAGGCCTATTCCGTGGTGTGGTGCAGCGCGCCGGCGCGGGCCGCCGAACTGGCGCAACTGGACAACGCCAGCTTCTCGGCTGCGCTCAGCGCCGCCTTCGGCACGCGCCTGGGACGCCTGTCCAGCCATGCCCCGCGGCACATTTTCCCCTTGGCGCTCAGCGCGCGGCGTGCGCTCACCCAGGGCCGCCAGGCGGCCATCGGCAATGCCGCGCAGACCCTGCATCCGGTAGCCGGCCAGGGCCTGAACCTGGGGCTGCGCGATGCGGCCCGCCTGGCCCA
Source organism: Bordetella sp. (assembly GCA_035628955.1). Lineage (GTDB taxonomy): Bacteria > Pseudomonadota > Gammaproteobacteria > Burkholderiales > Burkholderiaceae_B > Bordetella_A. Next base: position 1,637 of record DASPIV010000043.1, on the reverse strand, counting down.
GGGGCTGGCCGATTGGCTGGCGGCCCCCTCCGCCGATCCCAGCGCGGCGCTGTCCGCCTTCGCTCGCGCCCGCCGCGCCGACCGCTGGATTACCGCCGGCCTTACCGACCTGATGCCACGCGCGTTCGCCACGGGGCTGGCCCCGGTCGAGCATGCCTGCGGATTGGGGCTGCTGGCCCTGGATCTGGCCGCACCGCTGCGTGCGCCGCTGGCGCGGCACCTGCTGCAAGGCCTGCGCGCCTAGGCCGAAGCCGCCATCAATCAATAAGGGCCAAATGAAGGCGGGTAAAATCCCGGCCATGCGCATCGGCCCCTGGACCCTACCCAACAACGTGCTGGTCGCCCCCATGGCGGGGGTGACCGACCGGCCTTTCCGCCAGTTGTGCAAGCGGCTGGGGGCGGGACATGCGGTATCTGAAATGGCCGCCAGCAATCCGCGCCTGTGGGATAGCGTCAAGACCTCGCGCCGCCTGAACCACGACGGCGAAATCGCCCCGGTGGCGGTGCAGATCGCGGGCGCGGACCCCGCCATGATGGCCGAGGCGGCCGCCTTCAATGCCGCGCGGGGCGCACGCATCATCGACATCAACATGGGCTGCCCCGTCAAGAAGGTGTGCAATCTGGCATCGGGTTCGGCGCTGCTGCGCGACGAAGACCTGGTCGCCCGCATCCTCGATGCCGTGGTGGCCGCCTGTGCCCCGCTGGGCGTGCCCGTTACCTTGAAGACCCGCACCGGCTGGGACCGCGAACATCGCAATGCGCTGCGCGTGGCGCGCCGCGCCCAGGACGCCGGCATCGCCGCCCTGGCGCTGCACGGCCGGACCCGCGCAGACCTGTACACGGGCGAAGCCGAATACGACACTATCCGGGCCGTCAAGGCCGAGCTTTCCATACCCGTAATCGCCAATGGCGACATCGACAGCCCCGAGAAGGCGCGCCGCGTCCTGGATTACACTGGCGCCGATGCGGTCATGATCGGCCGGGCGGCCCAGGGCCGGCCCTGGATCTTCCGCGAAATCGATCACTACCTGCGCACGGGCGACACGCTGGCGCCCCCTTCCCACGAAGAAATGCGCGACTTGCTGCTCGAGCACCTGCACGACCATTACCGCTTCTATGGCGAGCACACCGGTGTACGTTCGGCGCGCAAGCATATCGGCTGGTACATAGACGGCCTGCCGGGCGCGGACTCGTTCCGCGACCGCATGAACCTTATCGACAACACCCGCGACCAGTGGCGGGCCGTGGCCGAATGGTTCGACGATCTTCTGCGCGGCGGGCCGGCCTCTTTGGCCACTGCGGCGCAACCCCTGCTGGCGGCCTGACCCGCCACCCACCTCCAACTATAAATATTTGTACACATGAGCAAGAAAGATGTCCTGGAAGATTGCGTGCGCGCCAGCCTGGAGCGCTATTTCGAAGACTTGGGCGATTCCGAGCCCCACGACATGTGGGACATGGTGATGCGGTGCGTTGAGCGCCCTGTGCTCGAAGTCGCCCTGGAACGCTCCGGCGGCAACCAGTCGCGCGCATCTGAAATGCTGGGCATCACACGCAATACGCTGCGCAAGAAGCTGCAGGCGCACAACATCCAGCCCTGAGCGCGCACCTGGCGCTCCCGTCCGCTTTTTCTTCCT
>DASPIV010000042.1:0-4562 GCA_035628955.1 Bordetella sp. | reverse complement strand
CGTCACGGATTGATTCATGCCAGTTCTCCTACCAGGCCGGGCACTTTGCTGATCGAGCCAGCGCCCATCACCACCACCACGTCGCCGTCGCGCACGAAATCCAGCACGGCGCGCGGCAGGTCGGCCACGTCTTCCACGAATACAGGCTCGATCCGGCCCGCCACCCGCAGGGCCCGCGACAGCGCGCGTCCGTCGGCCGCCACCAGGGGCGCTTCGCCGGCCGAATAGACTTCGGTCAGCAACACGGCGTCGGCGCCTCCCAGTACCCGGACGAAATCTTCGAAGCAATCCCGCGTACGGGTGTAGCGGTGCGGCTGAAACGCCAGCACGATGCGCCGGTCGGGCCAGGCGCCGCGGGCGGCTGCCAGGGTGGCCGCCATCTCTACTGGATGATGGCCGTAATCGTCGATCAGGGTGAACGTGCCGCCGCCGTGCGTGGCCGGCACGGCGAATTCCCCGGTCTGCGTGAAGCGGCGGCCTACGCCCTTGAACGAAGTCAGGGCCTGGCTGATAGCATCGTCGGGCACGCCCAGTTCGGTGGCCACGGCTACCGCGGCCAGGGCGTTGCGTACGTTGTGCAGGCCCGGCAGGTTCAACTCGATCGCCAAAGGCGGCAGAGTCGTGGCGCGGTCTTTGCGCTGCACAGTGAAACGCATGCGGGTGCCATCGGCCTGCACGTTCTCGGCGCGCACGTGCGCATCGTCGCTCAAGCCATAGGTCGTAATCGGGCGCGACACGAACGGCATGATCTCGCGCACATTGGCATCGTCGCCGCACAGTACCGCGCTGCCATAGAACGGCAGGCGCTGGGTGAACTCGATGAACGCACTTTTCAGGCGCGCCACGTCATGGCCGTAAGTGTCCATGTGGTCGGCGTCGATGTTCGTCACGATGGCCATCACCGGCAGCAGGTTCAGGAACGAGGCATCCGATTCGTCGGCCTCCACCACGATGTATTCGCCCTGCCCCAGCCGCGCATTGGCGCCGGCCGAGTTCAGGCGTCCGCCGATCACGAACGTGGGGTCCAGCCCGCCGGCTGCCAGCACGCTGGCCACCAGGCTGGTAGTGGTGGTCTTGCCATGCGTACCGGCCACGGCGATGCCGCGTTTCAGGCGCATCAGCTCGGCCAGCATGATGGCGCGCGGCACTACCGGAATACCGGCCGCGCGCGCGGCGATCACTTCGGGGTTGTCGCCCGCCACGGCCGTGGAAGTCACGATGGCGCCGGCGCCGGCTACGTTGGCGGCGGTATGGCCCACCGCCACGTGCGCGCCCAGGCTCGCCAGGCGGCGGGTCACGGCAGATTCCTGCAGGTCGGACCCGCTGACTGTATAGCCCAGGTTGAGCAGCACCTCGGCGATGCCGCTCATGCCCGACCCGCCGATACCGACGAAATGAATATGCTGGATTCTGTGTTTCATGATGTGCGCCTTGCTGCCTGTTCGCAGACATCGGCGATATGGGCCGCCGCCTGGGGACGCGCATGCTGGCGCGCCCGCTCGGCCACGGCCAGTAGTTCAGGACGGGTGCGCTGGCGCAGCCAATCGGCCAGCCACTCGACGCTCAGGTCGGCCTGCGGACGCAGCCACGCAGCCTGGGCGTCGCTCAGAAAGCGCGCATTGGCCGTCTGGTGGTCGTCGATGGCATGCGGAAACGGCACAAACAGCGCGGCCACACCGGCCGCGGCCACCTCGGCCACCGTCATGGCGCCGGCACGGCAAACCAGCACGTCGGCCTGCGCCATGGCGGTCGCCATGTCGCCGATAAAGTCGCGGCAGTCGGCCTGCACGCCGGCCTGGGCGTAGGCGTCGCGCAAAGATTGCAAGTGTTGTTCGCCGGCCTGGTGCGTAATCTGCGGCCGCGCCTGCGGTTCGATCAGGGCCAGGGCACGCGGCAGTGTGGTGTTCAGTGCCTGCGCGCCCAGACTGCCGCCCACTACCAGCATGCGCAGCGGTCCGCTACGCCCCGCATAGCGGACCGCCGGTTCGGGCAGCGCGCACAGGTCCTCGCGCACCGGGTTGCCCAGCACTTCGCCGCGCGGCAACACGTTCGGAAAGCCGCTGAGCACGCGGCGCGCCACGCGGGCCAGCCAGCGGTTGGCGGTACCAGCCACTGCATTCTGCTCGTGCACCACCAGCGGCAGGCCGCGCAGGGCGGCCATCACGCCACCCGGAAAGGCCACATAGCCGCCCATGCCCAGCACCACGTCCGGCCGTACTTGCGACAAATGGCGCCATGCCTGTGCGCAGGCACGCAGCAGCAGGAACGGCAGCTTCAGCATGGCGGCCGAGCCGCGGCCGCGCACACCCTGGAAATACAGGGGAACCAGGTCGATGCCGCGTGGCGGTACCAGGCGGCCTTCCATCTTGTCGGGATTGCCCAGCCACAGCACGCGCCAGCCACGCTCGCGCAGCACGTCGGCCACCGCCAGGCCCGGCATGATGTGACCGCCCGTGCCGCCAGCCATGATGAGAACGGTGCGCGTATTCATGTGCGCCCTCCGCGCATCATGATGCGGTTTTCCATGTCCACGCGCAGCATCAGGGCCAGCCCGCACAGATTCATCACGATGCCCGATCCGCCGTAGCTCATCAGCGGCAGCGTCAGTCCCTTGGTGGGCAGCAGGCCCAGGCATACGCCCATATTGATGAACGCCTGCACGCCGAACCAGATCGCCACGCCATGCGCGACCAGACCGGCAAAAGTACGTTCCATGGCGATCGCCTGGCGGCCGATGTCGAAGCCCCGCTGGATTATCACCACGAACAGCACGATCACCAGCATTACTCCGGCGAACCCCAGCTCTTCGCCTACTACCGCCATCAGGAAATCGGTATGCGCCTCGGGCAGGTAATGCAGCTTCTCGACGCTGGCGCCCAGGCCCACGCCCAGCCACTCGCCCCGCCCCAGCGCGATCAGCGAATGCGATAGCTGGTAGGCGCTGCCATATGCATTGGCATCGTTCCAGGGATCCAGGTACGCGAACAGGCGCGCACGCCGCCACGGCGACAGCCAGATAAGCGCCAGGAAGGTGCCCCCCAGCACAGCCAGCAAACTGCTGAAATACTTGCCGTTGATACCGCCCAGGAACAGGATGCCCACGGCGATGGCCACGATCACGATGAACGCACCCAGGTCGGGCTCGAGCAGCAACAGCATGCCCACGCCGCCCAGGGCGCAGGCCATCGGCAGGAAGCCACGCGAAAATGCCTGCATGTGCTCTTGCTTGCGCACGGTGTAGTCAGCCGCATACAGCAAGGCGGCCAGCTTCATCAATTCAGAGGGCTGAAAGTTCAGCGGGCCCAGCGGAATCCAGCGATGCGCGCCATTGACCTCGCGGCCGATGCCGGGAATGAGCACCAGCACCAGCAAAACCAGCGAGGCCATGAAGCCTGGCATCGCCAGGCGTTGCCAGACCCTGATGGGCACGGACAGCACGACCGCCCCCGCAAACAGCCCGGTGCACAGGAACAGCCCGTGCCGCAATACAAAGTAGTAGCGCCCGTATGACGCATAACGCGGGCCATCGGCCAGCGCGATGGATGCCGAATACACCATCAACAGGCCCAGCAGCAGCAGCGTCGTCGTGCACAGCACCAGCGGCGCATCGTAGTTGCGCATGCGGGTGCGCCCAGGGCGCACGGCGTTGACACTGGCGGTCAGATCGGCGAACAGGCTCATCACACCTCTCCCCGGTCGCGGGCCAGGTCTTCGACCTCTTCCGCGAACACCGCGCCGCGATGCGGATAATTGCGGAACATGTCCATGCTGGCGCATGCCGGCGACAGCAGCACGGCATCGCCAGGCTGCGCCAGTTCGGCGCCGCGCCGCACGGCATCGCGCATGTCTTGCGCAGCCACGCACGGCACGCCGGTATCGGCCAGCACGCGCCCGATCTCGGGGCCGTCGGTGCCGATCAGCACCACCGCGCGCGCATGTCGCGCCACGACCGGCGCCAGCGGCGAGAAATCCTGGCCCTTGCCCAGGCCGCCTGCAATCAATACCACCGGCTGGCCCAGCCCTTCCAGGGCGGCCACCGTGGCGCCGACATTGGTGCCCTTGCTGTCGTTGATGTAATCGACCCCGCCTATGCTGCGCACGAACGCGGCGCGGTGCGGCTCGCCCGTGTATTCACGCAAGGCGCGCAGCATGGGACCCCAGCCGATATTCAAGACCCGTGCCAGTTGCAGTGCCGCCAGAGCATTCAAGCCGTTGTGCTGGCCCCGGATGCGCAGCGCGTCCAGCGGCATCAGGCGGCTGATGCGTCCGGTGCCGCGGCGCGGCGGCGGCGCGTCTTTCTTGCGGCGCACGGGTGGCGCGGCCTCTTCGAAATCGATAGGTTCGCAGGCCACCAGCCAGGCCATGCCCTGGCCCGATTCCAGACCCATATCGCCGACCAGGGCCGGCACGTCGCGGCCGAAGCTGCGCACATCCAGGCCTTCCAGCGAATCGACCATACTGGCCACGCGTGGATCGTCGCGATTGACAATGGCTACGCGGGCCAGCTTCAGCAAGCCGGCCTTGGCTTGGGCATATGCATCCATGCCGCCGTGCCAATCAAG
>DASPIV010000041.1:0-4480 GCA_035628955.1 Bordetella sp. | reverse complement strand
CGGGCACCTGTTCGCGGCAGCGAGGCATGGCGTGGGGGCAGCGCGGGTGAAAGGTACAGCCCGGCGGCGGGTTCAGCGGCGACGGAATCTCGCCCTTGATGGGCGTGAATTTGCGGCCGCGCCGGCCGACATCGGGCACCTCGGCCAGCAGGGCCTGGGTGTACGGATGGTTGGCGCGCGCGAAGATCTCGGCGGCGGGCGCGCGCTCGACGATTTTGCCCAGGTACATGATGGCGACGCGGTCGGATATGTGCTTGACCACGCCCAGGTCATGGCTGATGAACAGGTAGGTAAAGCCATGCTGCGCGCGCAGGTCCATGAACAGGTTGATCACCTGTGCCTGGATGGATACATCCAGTGCGGCCACCGGTTCATCGCACACCAGGAACTTGGGCGACACCATCAGCGCGCGCGCGATGCCGATGCGCTGGCGCTGACCGCCCGATATCTGGTGGGGAAAGCGGTCGCGGTATTCGTGGTCCAGGCCCACTTCGGACAGGGCGCGGTCGATGCGGGCGGGAATCTCGGCCGCGGGCGCCAGCTTGTGCACCTTCAGCGCTTCGCCCAGGATCTGGCGCACGCGCTGGCGCGGGTTCAGCGAGGCCTGCGGATCCTGGAAGATCATCTGCACGCCCAGCGTGTAGGCCAGCAGGTCGGCGCCGCGCAGGCTGGCGGCAGCCCGGCCCTGGTACAGCAGTTCGCCTTCGGTCTGGCGGTGCAAGCCGGCCACGACGCGGCCCAGCGTGGATTTCCCGCAGCCGGATTCGCCGACCAGGCCCAGCACTTCGCCGCGCTGGATGGATAAGTCGACGCCGTTGACGGCATGTACCGTGCGGCGGTCGACAGGCTTGCCGGCCAGCGCCAGCATGCGCTGGGCCAGGTCGGGACGCTGCTCGAAACGCTTGTGGACGTTGCGCAGCTCGATAACGGGCGTGTCTTGCGGGGTCATGCGGTGGTGGTCTCGCGGGCGATCGGTACGTAGCAGCGGAAACTGCGCGGTCCTTCCTGCGTGGCGGCAGGTGATTGTTCGGCGCAGCGTGTGATGGCGTTCGGGCAGCGCGGGCGGAACGCACAGCCGGCCGGGCGGCCCGTCAGGCTGGGCGCCATGCCTTCGATCTGGTGCAGGCGCGCGCCGGGCGCCGTGTTGGCCGGCATCGAATCGAGCAGGCCGCGGGTATAGGGATGGCGCGGCGCGTCGAGCACCTGCTCGACCGGTCCGGCCTCGACGATGCGCCCGGCATACATCACGGCCACGTGGTCGGCCAGTTCGGCCACCACTCCCAGGTCGTGGGTGATCCAGATCAGGGCGGTGTTGTGGGTGCGGCAGATTTCCTGCATGCGATACAGGATCTGCCCCTGGATGGTCACGTCCAGCGCGGTGGTGGGCTCGTCGCAGATGATCAGGTCGGGCTTGTTCAGCATGGCGATGGCGATCGCCACGCGTTGGCGCATGCCGCCCGAGAACTCGTGCGGATAGCTGTCCAGGCGCTTCTCGGGCGCGGGGATCCCCACCATGGCCAGGGCTTCGCGGCAGCGCTCGCGCGCCTGGGTGGCCGGCACGTTCTCGTGCGTGAGAATGGCCTCCATCATCTGCTCGCCGATGCGCAGCACCGGGTTCAGCGTCATCAAGGGGTCCTGGAAGATCATGGCGATGCGGTTGCCGCGCAATTGGCGCATGCGTTCTTCATCGAGCTTGCGCAGGTCTTGTCCCTTGAACAAGATCTCGCCGGACACCACTTCGCCCGGCGGGTCGATCAGGCCCAGCAGCGAAAAGCCGGTTACCGACTTGCCCGAGCCGGACTCGCCGACCAGGCCCAGAATTTCGCCGCGGCGCACGGTCAGGTCGACGCCGTCGACCGCCGGCCAGGCGCCGGCTTCGGTATGGAAGGCGGTGCGCAGCCCGCGCACCTGCATTATCACGTCGTTCATGCTCGTCGCGGGTCCAGGGCTTCGCGCAGGCGGTCGCCCACGATATTGATGGTCAGGATCAGCACCAGCAGGGCCACGCCCGGGAACATGCTGATCCAGTAGTCGCCCGACAGCAGGTACTGGAAGCCGTTGGCGATCAGCAGGCCCAGCGATGGCTCGGTGATGGGCACGCCCACTCCCAGGAACGACAGCGTGGCTTCCAGCGCGATGGCGGTGGCGATCTGGATGGTGGCGAACACCATGATCGGCCCCAGGCAGTTGGGCAGCAGGTGGAACATCATGATGCGCCAGGCGGGAAAGCCCAGGTTGGCGGCCGCCTCGACGTATTCTTTGCGGCGTTCCTGCAGGGCACGGCTGCGCATGATGCGCGCGTAGTGCGCCCATTGCACCACCACCAGCGCCAGGATCACTTTGTCGACGCCGCGCCCCATCATGGCGAGCAGCACCAGCGCCACCAGGATGGTGGGAAAGCCCAGAATGAAGTCCACCAGGCGCATCAGCACCGTGTCGACGAAGCCGCCCAGGTAGGCCGCAACCAGCCCGGCCATGCTGCCGATGGCGGTGGCCAGCCCCACCGCCGACAGGCCCACCATCAGGCTGATGCGCAGGCCATACAAGATGGCGCTGAGCATGTCGCGGCCCTGGTCGTCGGTGCCCAGCAGGTACACCTGGCCGTCCATCGAGGCGGCGCCCGGCGGCAGGCGGCCGTCCAGCAGGTTCAGGCTGGCCAGGTCGTAGGGGTTTTGCGGCGCGAAGAAAGGGGCCGTCAGTACCACGATCATCAGGATGGCCAGTGCGATGGCCGACCCCATTACGGTGGGGCGACTGTGCAACTTTTTCAGGATGGCAGCGCGGCGCGGCGTCTCGGCCAGGGGCTGGATGGTGCGCGTGCGGCCGTTGGGTGAAGAATGAGCCATGGCGTCAATGTGCGGGGGCGACGAGCTGCACGCGCGGGTCGAGCGCGGCATAGAGAAGATCGACAAGGAAATTGACGATCACGAAGATCAGCGTTACCAGCATCACGTAGGCCACCACCACCGGGCGGTCCAGCTGGTAGACGCTGTCGATCAGCAGCTTGCCCATGCCGGGCCAGGCAAACACGGTTTCGGTAATAGTGGAATAGGCGATCAGGCTGCCGAATTCCATGCCCACTACGGTGACCACCGGGATCAGAATGTTGCGCAGGATGTGCCGGCGCACGATGCGGCCGGGGCGCACGCCTTTGGCACGCGCGAATTTCACGTATTCCTGCGACTGGGCCTCGGCCACGCCGGTGGCGGTCAGGCGCAGCACCAGGGCGATGTTGGCCAGCGCCAGGTTGACGGCCGGCATGATCACGTGCGCCCAGCCATCGGCCGTCAGGATCGACAGCGGCACGCCCAGCACGCTGACCGTGTCGCCGCGCCCCGAGGCGGGCAGCCAGCCCAGCCACACGGCAAACAGCAGGATCAACATCATGCCCTGCCAGAAGTTGGGCAGCGAAAACCCCAGCACCGAGCTCGCCATGATGCCGCGGCCCAGCGAGCGGTCGCGGTACAGGCCGGCCACCAGCCCCAGCGGGATACCGATCACACAGGTCAGGGTAATGGCGACCACCACCAGCTCGAACGTGGCGGGGATGCGCTGCACGATGAGTTCGATGGCCGGAATGCCGTGCACGAAGGAATTGCCCAGGTCGCCGTGCAGGGCCCGCCACAGGAAGGTGAAATATTGCTGCCAGATGGGCTGGTCCAGCCCCAGGCGGGCGATGGTGGCCGCGCGGGCCTCCATCGTTGCTTCGGGGCTGACCAGCAGTTCGATGGGGTCGCCCACGGCATACACCGCGAAAAACACCACGACCGAGACGGCCAGCAGTACGAACAGGCTCTGGATGAGCCTGCGCAGGGTAAACAAAACCACGTTATGTGTTCCTTGGGTCTTTCCGGTAACAGCCGGCCGCTTTACTTGGCCGATTTGACCGATGTGGCCAGAGTGTACTGGTCGGCGCGGCCTTCATAGGCAAGACCCTTGCGGAACGCCCAGATGCTGCTCTCGAAATGCAGCGGGATGCTGGGCAGGTCGGCCAGGGCGATGGTCAGTGCTTGTTGCAGCAGCTTTTCCCGCTTGGCGTCGTCCACCGTGGTGACAGCCTGGCGGAAGATCTTGTCCAGTTCGGGGTTGGAGTAGCGGCCGTAGTTGCTGGTGCCCATGCCCAGTTCGGGTGCGAACGAGGTCACCCAGTACTGCAGGAACGACGAGGCCTCGCCGGTTTCCGACGACCAGCCGCCCATGGCGAAGCTGAATTCGCGCTTGGCGCGCTTGGGAAAGTACACCGAGCGGGTCATGGCGTCGACGTGCGCCTTGATACCGACGCGCGACAGGTACTGGGCCACGGCCTGGGTGATCTGGCCGTCGTTGATGTAGCGGTCGTTGGTGGACGACAGGGTCATTTCGAAGCCGTCGGGGTATCCCGCCTCGGCCAGCAGCTTCTTGGCGCCTTCAGGGTCGTACTTCAGTTCGGGCGGGTTGGGCAGCGTGCCGAACATGCCGTCGGGCAGGAACTGGTTGGCGG
>DASPIV010000040.1:0-2685 GCA_035628955.1 Bordetella sp. | reverse complement strand
GACGTGGGCGGTACTGGTCACCAGCATCATCAGCCTGCTGGCGGGATACGTGGCGTTCGGCAGCTTCATCGTCAAGCAGGTGCTGTGGACCCTGGCGATCCTGTGTTCGGCTTACCTGCTGTCGGTCTTGATCGAAGACGGCTTCAGTACCTTGCTGGCCCCTTCGCCGCGCGATGAAGACGATGCGCGCAACCGGATGCGCGGCCAGGCCGCCGTACTGTTGTCCGGCGCCAGCCGGGTAGCTGTCGTGTTGTTCGCCGCCACGCTGCTGCTGGCGCCGTTCGGCGAAGGGCCCAGCGACCTGATGCACCGCATGAACCAGTTGCACAGCGGCCTGCAGATCGGCGAAGTGCATTTGCGCCCCAGCGCGCTGATGCAGGCCTTGCTGGTGCTGGCCCTGTGCCTGGTGGCCGTGCGGCTGCTCAAGCGCTGGCTGGCCAACCGCTACTTGCCCACGACCGAATTGGATCCCGGCATGCAGTTGTCGGCGGCCACGCTGTTTGGCTATACCGGCGTCGTGGTGGCCGTGGCGCTGGCCTTGTCGGCGTTGGGCATCGGCCTGGAGCGCGTCGCCTGGATTGCCAGTGCGCTGTCGGTAGGCATAGGCTTTGGCCTGCAGGCGGTAGTGCAGAACTTCGTGTCGGGCCTGATCTTGCTGGCCGAGCGGCCGGTCAAGGTGGGCGACTGGGTATCGCTGGGCGGCGTCGAGGGCGACATTCTGCGCATCAACGTGCGCGCCACCGAAATCCAGATGGCAGACCGGTCGACGGTCATCGTGCCGAATTCGGAATTCGTGACCAAGACGGTACGCAACGTGACGCACGCCAATCCGCTGGGCCTGGTGCAGGTGAAGCTGCCCATGCCGTTGGACGCGGATGCCCAGCGCGTACGGGAACTGATGCTGGAAGCCTTTGCCGCGCATGAAGGCATTCTGGACAACCCGGCGCCCGATGTCTTCCTGGAAGGCGTGGAGAATGGCCATCTGCTGTTCAACGCGCGCGGCTATGTCAGTTCGCCGCGCAATGCCTATGGCGTACGCAGCACGCTGCTGTATGACATCTTGCAGCGCATGGCAGCAGCCAGGCTGCCGCTGGCCTCGCCTTCCACGCTGGTGCTGGCGCGTCCGCCTGCCCGCGGCGGCACCGACAAGCCCGATACGGAGGCCGTGGACCCCCAGCCGCCTAGCGAACCAGGCGGCGCTTCATGAAATCGAGAAAGCGCGGGTCGGCAGCGTAGGCGATATTGACGCGCAGCGCCGAGGTCAGTTGCCCCCGCTCGGGCATGAAGATCGCGCCGGGGGCCAGGAAAATGCTGGCATCCGAAGCCTCGCTGGCCAGTGCCAGTTCGTCTTGCCCCGGCCTGAGGCGCGCCCACAGATAGAAGCCGCCGCCCGGCGCGTAGGGCAAGGTGAAGCCCACGCTCTTGAGCGCTGCCGATGCTTCGCGGGTGGCGCGCTCGACATGCGCCTTGAGCCTGCGCTGGTGTTTCAGGTATTGGCCGCTGGCGATCAGGTTGAAAACCACTCGTTCGACGTAATCGGAAGTGCTGACCAGCGTCAGCATTTTCAGGTCGCACAAGGCGTTGGCCAATGCCGCGTTGGCCGCCAGGTAGCCGACCCGCAAGCTGGCCGACAGGGTCTTGGAAAACGTACCTACATAGATGACGCGTTCCAATTGGTCGAGCGTAGCCAGGCGTGGGCTGGCTGCGGGCAGGATGTCGGCGAACGGGTCGTCTTCGACGATGTAGAAACCATAATGCGCGGCCGCCTTCAGCACGCGGTGGCCCACCGGCAAGGTCAGCGAACCGCCGGTGGGATTGTGCGCCAGCGATTGCGTAAAGAATACTTTGGGCTTGAAGGCCGCGGCCTTTGCCGCCAGATCGTCGAGGTCGGGGCCGTCGGCGCGGCGGCGCACGCCCACCAGCTTGACGTTGGAGAATCGCAACTTGCCGAACAGCGGGTAATAGCCCGGACTGTCGACCAGCGCGACGTCTCCCGGTTCGAGCAACTGCCGCGCCACCAGATCCAGGGCATGGTTGGCGCCATGGGTCAGCAATACGTGCTCGGCGCCGGCCTGGATGCCGCGTTCGGCCAGGGCCAGGCCGATGCGCTCGCGCAGGGGCTTGTATCCCCAGGGATTGCCGTAGCCATGGCCGATGTCGGTATCGCGCAAGGCCTTGGCATTGCCGCCGGGACGCCCCAGGTCAAAGCGTTCCATCCATGAGGGCGGCGGCCGGCCGTCGCCGACCCGGACTTCGTAATGCTGGACCAGTTGTTCGCGCAGCAGCGACACCGTGTCGATGGCCTGGGCCACATGGCGCGAGCGCTGGGCCGACGATAGCGGACGGGTGGCGGCCACATAGTAGCCGGAGCCCGGCCGGGCTTGCAGGTGGCCCATGGCGACCAGCCGGTCGTAGGCATCGGCCATGGTGTTCTTGGATACTCCATGTTCGACGGCGCCGGCCCGTACCGACGGCAGGCGCTGCCCCGGCTTGAGTTCGCCGCGCGCCACCCGCCCGGCGATCTGTTCCACGATGGTACCGACACGGCTCATGAGAGTTCCTGCAAAGACTAGGGTGTACCTATTTTGTATCTGGGACAGTTTTCAAGGCTACCCGATAACTGTACCTTGTTTCGTCCCGGTTTAACGCCGATTATCCCATCTGCCCGACCACGGGCAATTCCGG
>DASPIV010000039.1:0-6206 GCA_035628955.1 Bordetella sp. | reverse complement strand
CGTTGCGGCTGGCCATCAGCGGCAGCTCGAGCTGGCGGCAGCGGTCTTCGGTAAGCGTCAGGCAGACCAGGCCGCGGCCATGGGTCACCATGAAATTGATGGCGTCCGGGGTGACGAATTCGGCGGCCATGACCAGGTCGCCTTCGTTTTCACGGTCTTCTTCGTCGACCAGGATGACGATACGGCCGGCACGCAGTTCGGCGATGATCTCGGCAACCGACGCGATACCGAAGGATTCCGGGGCGGCGCCAGGCGCAATGGAGGCAAGCGGGGCAGGCATGGAAGGGATGCGGGCGGGAAAAACTTGATTTTACCGCCCTTGCCGGCACGCCGCGGCGAAACCGCCCAAAAGCTCAGTCGCCGAACAGGTTCTTGCGGATCTGCACCAAGTGCTCGGTGATCAGCCGGCGCGATTCGTGCAGGTCGCGGTTTTTCAGTGCCTGGACAATGGCGCTGTGCTGTTGCATGTACTGGCGGTGCCTTTCGGGCGTGTAGCTGCGCTCTTTCAGCACGCCCCAGCCGCCGTCGGTACGCGCCTTTCCGACCAGATCCATGATGTGGATGAACAGGGAATTGTGCGTGGCCACGGCGAACAGGCGATGCAGTTCGTGGTCGAGTTTCTCGAATTCGGCCACGGTCCGCGCTTGTTCGGCGCGGCGCAGGCACTGTTCCATGGCATCGAAATCGTCGGCATGCGCGTTACGCACGATCAATTCCGGCATGATGGGTTCGATGCAAATGCGCGCCTCGATCAGCTCGGCCGGGCTGGCCAGCTTGGGAATGCCCAGCGGGGCGGCCAGGCCGGTGGATACCGGCTGCACGAACGTGCCGCTGCCGCGGATGCCGATGATGCGGCCCTCGGCCTCGAGCTGCTTGAGCGCCCGGCGCACGGTGCCGCGCGATATCCTGAACTGCTCGGCCAGCAGGCGCTCGGCGGGCAGCCGGGCGCCGGGCGCAAGAGTGCCGCTGGCCAGCTGCTCGCGCAGATATTGCGTGAAACGCTTGGCGGCTTTCGAGCCGCCGGCCGGAACCAGCGGCGCCGCGGCGGGCGCCGGATGCGCGGTGTCGGTATCGGTATCGGCCGGGGTGTCTTGTGTGCTGGGTGGCACAAGAACAGGCGAAAGCACGGGGCTACTGTTCATGGCATACACACGGGTGACTTGTTCTTTGCATGGGTGCACCGCGCCGGGCATGTGGGCGCCCGGGGCGGCGTAGGCACACTATACCTTGAACACGTTCTCGATGTGGCCGATGCCCTGGATCTCGACGCGGACGACATCGCCGTCTTTCAGGAAGCACGGCGGGTCCATGCCCAGGCCCACGCCGGCCGGCGTGCCGGTGGCAATGACGTCCCCCGGATACAGGGTGATGCCGCGCGAGCAGTTCTCGATAATGGTGCCTATGTCGAAAATCAGGTCGCGCGTATTGGCCGACTGCCGGACTTCGCCATTGACCAGGCAGCGTATATCGATATTGCCCGCGTCGAGTTCGTCGGCCGTGACGATCCAGGGCCCCATGGGGCAGAACGTATCGAACGACTTGCCCAGGTGCCATTGCCGATGCCGCTGCTGCACGTCGCGCGCGGTAACGTCGTTGACAATGGTGTAGCCATAGATGTGGGCCAGCGCGTCGGCACGGGCGATGTTCTTGCCCTGCTTGCCGATCACCACGCAGAGTTCGGCCTCGTAGTCGATGTCCGAAGAAATGCCGGTGGGCAGGCGCACGTCGTCAGTGGGGCCTACGACCGATTCGGGCACTTTCGAGAAAATGATGGGCCAGGCCTCGCCGTCCTTGCTGTCCTTGAAAATGGAGCCGGACAACTCGTTGGCATGCTCATGGTAGTTGCGCCCCACGCAGAAGACGTTGCGCGACGGCCGGGGCACCGGCGCGCGCAGCCGCACGCCGTCCAGCGGCTGGGGGGCGCCGGCCTTGCGGGCAAGATCGGTCAGCGGGATCTGCGCGGTGATCAGGGGCAGGACCCCGGCGTTGGCATCCATGCCGTCCACATCCAGCGGCCGAATGGATTTGCCGTCGTCCGACACGATACCGATACGGGAGACACCCCGCTCTTCGTATGCTGCTAGCCTCACGTTGATTCCTTTTTCATTGAAGATGGTGGCCGCCTTGCGCGGCATCGGCGGCCCGGTTCAAACCTCGAATCCATGCGCATTCTTGTAGGCGCCCAGGCTGCTGTCGGTCAGTACCTGGATCAGCTCGTGCGCCAGGGGCGCCTGGTGGGCGCCTGCCGTCACGGCGGCCGTATATATCGTATCCAGTTCGCAGCCCTTGGGCAGCAGGCCCACCGCCTGCACGCCCGGGCTGTACAGTATTTCAGTGATCTGCGTGCAGCCCACGGGGTGGCCCGGGGCGGCCGCCATGGCCTTCATGGCCGTGGCGCCGTTGGGAAATTCCTGGATCTTCGCCGCGATGCCGTCCAGGACGCCCAGTTGCTGGAACACCCGCTTCATGTGCATGCCGGCCGTGGACCGCTGCATGTCCGGCACGTAGATGGCGTCGGCGCCCAGCAGGGTCTGGGCAAAGGCATCGGGAGTATCCACCGCCACGGAGGGGTTGCCCGCCTTGACGCTGACGCCGGTGCTGACCACGCCCAGGTCGCGGATACTGTCGGGCAGCACCTTGCCGGCACTGGCCAGGTCATCGACCAGCTTGCGCGACAGGATCACGATGTCGCAATCCGCGCCCGCCAGAAGTTTGTCTTTCATTGCCCCCACGGCCCCGAATTCGCCGGCGATCTGGCAGCCGGCTTCCGACTCGAAGCTGGCCCGGACATGTTCGACCAGGCCCAGGGCAGCGCCCCCGCTCAAGATAAACAGCTTCATTCATGCTCCTTCAGTTTGCACTTCATGCCTGCGCCTCGATAGCGTGCGCGATATTCTCAAAATCCAGCGGCAGCACCGATACGCGCACGCCCAGCGCGTCGCGCACGGCGTTGCCGATTGCGCCCGCCGTGGGGCCCAGCGACGGCTCTCCCGCGCCGGCCGCCGGCTGGTCCGGCCTGGGCAGTATGCGCACCTGCACATCGGGAATATCGCTGAACCGCAGGATGGGATACTTTTCCCATTCGTCGTCGGTCAGCATTTTGTCGCTGAACCGCGCCTGTTCCAGAATGGCCCAGGAACATGCCTGGATGGCGCCGCCTTCGATCTGCTGCACCACGCCGTCCGGGTTGATGACTTCGCCGACATCCACGGCTATGAACAGCTCGCGCACGGATACTTTTTCGGCCACGGACACCCGGGCCACGACGGCACAGTAGGCACCCTTGTTCTTATAGCGCGCGAAGCCCATGCCCCACCCGGAACTATCAGCGCCCCCCTGCCTGCCGTTCCAGCCGCTCATTTCCCGCACGGCTTCGATGACGGCCATGGCCCGCGCATCGGACAGCATGCCCAGGCGGTAATCGGCCGGATCGACACCATGGTCGATCGCAATATCATCGACCATGGCCTCGATCGCGAACACATTGGCGAACGCCCCCAGGCAACGCAGCGAAGACGTGCGTACCGGCATGTCGATGACGCGGTGCGACGACAACGCGCTGCACGGAATGTCGTAGCAGGGAATGATATTGCGCTCGGCTCCCCCGCCCGCCGCGATGGGCGCGTTGATGGCGGATAGCTTCGGGCTGGGGTTTTCCTGATACCAACTGCCCAGTAGCGTGGGGGTGGGCGCGCGTCCGGGCCGCAGGCTATGGCCAGGGCCCCAGGCATCGGCCCGCCAGTCCAGTATGCGGCCTTGCGCGTCCACGTCGACCTGCAACTGCAGCGATATAGGCGGCCCCTGCGGCGCCCAGCACAGTTCGTCGGCGCGCGACCACTGCACCCGTATGTTGCGCCCCCGCGCATGCAGCGACAGCCAGGCCGCGTCGAAAGCGACGTCGTCGGCACCGTTCTGCCCATAACACCCGGCCCCCGGCACGTGTTCCACGACGATCTGCTCGGGCGTCATGGCCAGCGCAACGGCCAGGTCGGCCCGCAGGTTGTAGATACCTTGCGCATGCGTCCATACCTTCAGTACGCCCTCTTCCATGCAGGCGTACGCGCAAGACGGCCCGATGGAAGCGTGCTTGATGAAGGGTTTGAAATAGTTGCCCGTGTAGGTTTTTGCGACCGCCTGGCCCGCTGCGCCGCCCGGCCCCTGCTGGTTATAGGTCTTGGTGTCGCAAGGCTGGCGGCGCAACCAGGCCGGTAGCTCGTGCTGGGCGGGCAGGCTGGCGGTTTCGCGCCACTGCGCCGACGCCGCCAGCCGGTCCACCGCCATGCAGGCCACGTGCTCCTGTTCGGCCAGCACTCCTACCAGCGAGCCACTTCTGATGACCCGCACCGCGCACGCCAGGCCTTGCACCGGGCCTGCATCCAGATGCACGAGTTCCGCGTTGATAGAGGGCGGGCGCAGCATGCGCCCGTGCAACAGCCCGGGCGGCGACATATCGTGGATAAAGCCAAAGCGGCCATGCACCTTGTCCGCCAGGCCCAGTGCCGGGACGCCAGGCTGTTCTTGTTCAGCGGGTTCAGCTTGCCCGGCCGGCTCCGCCCCGGCCGCGGGCGGCGCCGCGCCGTCATTGCCGGACACCGCTTCGACCGGTACATCCAGATTTATATGGTCCGCCAGGCTCCAGTACGTGCCCAGTTCGGCATCCGCGACCAGGAAAGTGCCCCGGTGCACACGAACCGCCGCCACGTCCACGCCGGCCATGCGGGCAACGTGCCGGGCAAACATCCGCCGTACCTGGCCGCACACCACCCTGAGCGACATTCCTGAATGTTGAATCGACAAACTGCCCGATGTGATCGATTCGTCGGGGCTGGCGCCCGTTCGGGCGGGCGCCATCCTGATGCGCGCCAGGGGCACGCCCAGCGCCCGCGCCGCAATCTGCGCGAGCGCGGTCAGAATGTTCTGGCCCAGTTCGACCTTGCCCGACCGGATGCGCAGGTACCCGCCGTCTTCGGCATGAATACTGATCCACGTGGACAGCGTGGGGTTGTCTTTCAGGCTGACGGGCATGCCGTCATCGGAAGACAGCGGCGCAAAGGCGTCTTTCATGATCCGCCCCCCACACCAGTATCGGCTGCCGCGTCGCCAATTGCGCGGATCACGCGCAGGTGGCTGCCGCAGCGGCACAAATTGCGGTCCATTTGCTCGCGTATCTGCCTGCCATCGGGCGCCGGGCAGGCCACCAACAGGCCCGCGGCCGCCACCACCATGCCCGACGTACAGTAGCCGCATTGCGCCGCGCCGTGCTTGATGAAGGCGCGCTGCACGCGTGCGCCGACCGGATGGCCGGCCAGCCCCTCGACTGTCAGTACCTGCTTGCCGGCCACCGACCACAAGGGCGTGTTGCAGGCATAGGCAGGCACCTCGTCGACCAGCACCATGCAGGCGCCGCAATTACCCTCGCCGCAGCCGAAATGCGACCCCTTCAGGCCGAGCTCGTTGCGCAGGATATCCAGCAGCAGGCGCTGCTCGTGCGCATCGATCTCGTGCCGCGCGCCATTGATATGTACGACCGTCGACATCTGCTTGCTTCGCCCCGCGGCCCGGTCAGGGCTGCACCATGTTGGCGTCCAGGGCGATCTTGCGCAGGCGCTCGATGTCCTGCTGCAGATATACCTTGAAGGCCTGCGGATCCATGACCATGGGCGCGGCGCCGTCCTTCATCCATTGCTGCTTGACCTCGGGGCTGCCCGCGATCTGGCTGATGGCCTGGTTCAGCTTGGCGACAATCGCGGGCGGCGTGCCCTTGGGCGCCAACAGCCCCAGCCATATATTGGCTTCGTAGCCCGGCAGGCCGGCCTCGTCCACGGTGGGAATATCCGGAAACACCGGCGAGCGCTCCTTGCCCGTCGTGGCCAGGGCTTGCACACGGCCGTCATCGACGAACGCCTTCATGGTGGCAGTGGCGTCGAACATATAGTCCACTTCGCCCGCGGCAACGCCCGTGCGGGCCTGGCCGCTGCTTTTGTAGGGCACGTGCTGCACGTCGGTATCCGCCATGGAACTGAACAGTTCGCCGGCAATGTGGTACGGCGTACCGATGCCCGAACTCGCGTAATTGAGCGCACCCGGTTTTTTCTTTTCCAGCGCGATCAGGTCCTGCACGCTGGAAACATCAAGCCCCTTCTTGGTGACCAGCACCAGGCTCGCCTCATTGATGGGCGCGATGGGCTCGAAGTCTTTCATCAGGT
>DASPIV010000038.1:0-6926 GCA_035628955.1 Bordetella sp. | reverse complement strand
GGGCGCAAGCCCTGCAACAGCCCGTCGGGGCTGAACAGGACATCTTCGACCTGGGGCGTGCCGGTTACGCACAGGATGATGATGTTGGCTTGGCGTGCCACTTGCGCGGGGCTGGCCACCTTGGCGGCCCCGGCCGCCAGCAGGGCGTCGACCGGCTGGTTGCCGGGGTGGTCCAGCAGCACCAGCGGGTAGCCGTGCTTGACGATATTGCTGGCGATGCCATGGCCCATCAGGCCCACGCCGATCATGCCGATGGTGTCTTTTCCGGTAGTCATGAGATGGATTAGCGCTGAGGTTGGAAGAGAGCTGCTGCCGCTGCCGCGGCGTAGCGGAAACCATCATACAAGTAATGCCGGACGACTTGCCGAATGCGGGCGGCGCCTGGCCGCCCTGTAACGCTAATGCCAGCGCCTTCCGCGCGACGCGCCGAGCAAGCTACCGCAGACCAGCACCGCCGCGCCCGCCCACAACAGGCCACGTCCGCCGGTCGAAAGATGGGTATACATGCTGGTCTTGCGCACATGAGGGACGTGGGCGCCATCGCGCGCGGTGTCGCCACGCGCCGGCGCCCCGGCGTCATACAGCGCATCGGCGCGCTCGCCGGCGGGCGTATCGCTGCGCTGGTGGCGTATCAGCCAACCTGCCATGCGATCGGCCAGGCCGGGCATGCGCATGCCCATGGAGGACATGGCCTTCGAGGCGCTGCCCACGAAAATATCGCGGCGCGGATGCTGGGCGGCATACAGAATTGCGCGCGCCACAGTGTCGGCGGCGTACAGCGGCGGTGGAAGGCGAGGTTCCACATCCATGTAGTTGCGGGCATGCTCGGAATAGCCAGTAGCGATCGAGGCCGGCTTGATCAGGGTGACGGATATGGGCGCGCCTTCGGCTTCGAGCTCCATGCGCAGCGCATCGGTATAGCCCTTGACGGCATGTTTGGACGCCGAATACGCCCCTTGCAGCGGCACCGCGCGATCGGACACTTCGCTGCCCAGATTGATGAGTGCGCCGCCTTGCTTCTTCAGGTGCGCGACGGCGGTGCTCGACCCATACACCACGCCCCAGTAATTGGTGTCGAATAACTTCCGCTGGTCTTCGACCGGCACGTCTTCCAGGCGGCCGAAGATGGATACCCCGGCGTTATTTACCCAGGTATCGACCCGGCCGTAGCGTTCGATCGCGGCGCCCAGCAGGCGATCGTGGTCGGCGGCGACGCCGACGTCGACCTGCACCGCCAGGGCGTCGCCGCCATTGGCGCGTATGTCGGCGACCACGTCGTCCAGCGCCTGCTGGTTGCGGCAGGCCAACACCACCTTGGCGCCTTCACGGGCGGCCAGCCGCGCCGTTGCCAGGCCGATGCCGCTGCTGGCGCCAGTAATCACAATGACCTGGTCGTGCAATTTTTTCAAACGGATTCTCATGACGATCTCCTGTGTAGGGTGCATCCGGTAGCCGGACGCGAGGCCAGCGGGCCTTGCCAGGGCAACGAATGTCGTAGCTCAGTTTCAATATGACGCCGCCGTTCGGTGGGCACGTGGCGGGCCAGCGGCAGGCGCAGCGAGCCGTAGTGCAGCCAGAGCGAGTCCTGCGTGCCCGGCAGCCGCACGAGCCGTGCCCAGTTACGGTTGAACACGTGGCGCGTCGTCGCCCCGCCCGTATGCACCTCGACGATCATGCGGCCATCGGCCAGCAGCGTTACGGTTTCGCCGTCCCGTACGTGGCGGGCAAAAGACAGCGTGGCCCCCGCTATCAACAGGATCTCGGCGGCGCCGTAGACGGCCACCGGCCATAGCCCGCGCAGCGCGAAATACAGGCTGACCAACAAGGCAATGGCCGCCGTGCCGCCCATGCCCAGCAGGAACTGGGCCGGCGTGACGCAACAATTGCGCTTCAGGACCCAGCATTGTTCAACATCGGTGCCGGCAGGCGGCGCGTGCGCGCGAGCCGATGGCTGCGTGGGCGGCGTCAGGGGCGGGGGCGCGCCCGTGATGGCGTGGGCGGGTCGCATGTGCAAGACCTAGCGGATATCGGGCGGCACGGTGAAAGTGTGATGGGGGGCCGGCGAGGGTACCGTCCATTCCAGGCCTTCGGCGCCTTCCCAGGGATGCGCGGTGGCCACTTCGCCCTTGTTGCGGTAGCAATTGATCATGACATACAGGAACAGCAACTGCGACAGGCCGAACCAGAACGCGCCGATGGTGGCCACCTGGTGGAAGGTGGTGAACTGCGCGGCGTAGTCGGCATAGCGGCGCGGCATGCCGGCCAGGCCCAGGAAGTGCATCGGAAAGAACGTGACATTGAACGAGATCATGGTCGACCAGAAGTGGATCTTGCCCAGCTTTTCGTTGTACATGCGGCCTGTCCATTTGGGTACCCAGTAATAGGCGCCGGCAAACAGGGCGAACAGCGAACCCGCCACCAGCACGTAGTGGAAGTGCGCCACCACATAATAGGTATCGTGCACCTGGATGTCGATCGGGGCCACCGACAGGATCAGGCCCGTGAAGCCGCCAACGGTAAACACGAAGATGAAGCCCACTGCGAACAGCATGGGTGTTTCGAAACTGAGCGAGCCGCGCCACATGGTGGCGACCCAGTTGAACACCTTCACCCCCGTGGGAATGGAGATCAGCATGGTCGCGTACATGAAATACAGCTGGCCGGCCAGCGGCATGCCGGTGGTGAACATGTGATGCGCCCACACCAGGAAAGACAGCACGGCGATGGCCGCCGTGGCATAGACCATCGAGGCATAGCCGAACAGCTTCTTGCGGGCAAAGGTGGGAACAATCATCGAGATGATGCCGAAGGCCGGCAGGATCATGATGTAGACCTCGGGGTGCCCGAAGAACCAGAATACGTGCTGGTACAGCACCGGATCGCCGCCGGCTGCGGCGTTGAAGAAGCCGGTACCGAAGTGGCGGTCGGTCAGGAGCATGGTGACGGCTGCGGCCAGCACCGGCATCACGGCCAGCAGCAGGAAGGCGGTGATCAGCCAGGTCCAGCAGAACATCGGCATCTTCATCATGGTCATGCCGGGCGCGCGCATGTTCAGGATCGTGACGATGATGTTGATGGCGCCCATGATGGACGAGGCGCCCATGATGTGGATGGCGAAGATGGCCAGGTCCATGCCGGAGCCCATCTGAGGCGAAAGCGGGGCGTACAGCGTCCAGCCGGCGGCGGTGGCGCCGCCGGGCACGAAGAACGAGGCCGTCAGCATGATGGCGGCCACGGGCAGCAGCCAGAAGCTGAAGTTGTTCATGCGCGCGAACGCCATGTCGGCAGCGCCGATCTGCATCGGGATCATCCAGTTGGCAAAGCCCACCAGCGACGGCATGATGGCACCGAAGATCATGATCAAGCCATGCATGCTGGTGAACTGATTGAACAATTCGGGCCTGAAGAACTGCAGGCCGGGCTCGAACAGTTCCGTGCGCAGCAGCAGGGCCAGCACGCCCCCCTCGAGCAGCATGACGAACGAGAAGATCAGATACATCGTCCCGATGTCTTTGTGGTTGGTCGCGAACAGCCAGCGGCGCCACCCGTGCGGGGCGTCGTGCCCGTGCGGGGCATCGTGTGTCATCGTGTCCATGGCGCTTCCTGGAGCAGGGCGAGGTGGCGCAACGGGCAGCAATTTCCATGCCGAAGGAACGGCTATGGGCGCTGGGCGGCCGGCGCGCTTTTGCTGCTGTGGCGCAGGCGCGCTTCCAGCATGGCATACAGTATCAGCGCCAGCGCCAGAGGGGCCAGGTAATACACGGCACGGTAGGCCAACAGTGTGCCTAATACCTGGGCTTGCGATACCTCTGAAGCAAGCATGGCCACGAACACGGCTTCGAGTACCCCCAGGCCGCCGGGAATATGCACCAGCGCGCCGGCGATGCTGCTGATCAGCAGCGCGGCCAGCACCAGGGTATAAGAGACCTGCCGTTCGAACAGCAGGTACAGAATGCCCGCGATGGCGCCCCAGCACAGCACCGACAAGACGGATTGCAGCAGGGCGACACGCAGGCTGGGCAGCGGCAAGTGATGCTTGCCTATGCGCAGGTGCCGGCGGCGCGAAAAAGCGCATAGCGCCAGGTAGCTGATGGCGGCTATCAGCATTGCGCCGCCGGCGATCTGCAAAGCTGTGTTGCTCAGGTGCCAGGCGTTGGGCGCCTGGCGCAGCGCGAACAACACGCCGAACAGCCACAGATAGCCCAGCCAGTTGGTGAAGATGCTCATTGCCAATATCTTGGAGATCACCGACAGGCGCAACCCCAATTTGCCATACAGGCGAAAGCGCAGGCCCACGCCGCCCACCAGGGCCCCCAGGTTGAGGTTGACGGTATAGCTGACGAAGGCCACGGCCATGGTGGTGCCCGTGCCCAGCTTGTGGCCGGTATAGGTGCGGCCTATCAGGTCGAATGCGGTGTAGGCCAGGTAGGCTATCGGCACCAGGCAGGCGCTTTCCACCAACGTGGAATGGGGCATTTCCTGCATGACGCGCCAGACTTCGTGCCATTGCACATCGCGCGCCAGCTTCACCAGCAGCACAATCGCCGCGGCCAGGAACAGGCCGGTCCAGATGCGCCGGGTACGCTTCCAGAACTGCCGCGCGGCGCGCCAGGTGGATCGCTGAAACAACCTTTTGCCTTCAATCATGGCGGCCTTCCTCGCTGGATGAGGCGGGGGCCGGCGGCTCGACGCGCTGCAACTGCGGCTGGCGTGACGGCAAGGTTGCAGCCCATGCGGGAAAGCGGTGCAACACATGGAAGACCGCTACCCCGAACCACAGGCGTCGCAACACGCGTTTCATTCCTTGTTGCGGGGCGATGCGGCGGCAATGGCGCTGGATCAGCCCTTCCAGCGAATCGCGCAATTCCGAGGTAAAAGCACGGTCGCGCACGACGACGTTGGCCTCCAGATTCAGGGCCAGGCTGAGCGGATCCAGGTTGCTGGATCCGACGGTGGCCCATTCGTCGTCGATGCAGGCCACCTTGCCATGCAGCGGCCGCTCGCAGTATTCGTAGATGATCACGCCGGCCGACAGCAGGTAGTCGTACAGCGTGCGCGCCGCCAGCTGCGCGATGGGCATGTCGGGCTCGCCCTGCAGGATCAGGCGCACGCGTACCCCTCGGCGTGCGGCATTGCGCAAGTCGCGCAGCAGCCGGTAGCCGGGGAAAAAGTAGGCGTTGGCCACGATCACGTCGTGCTGGGCGGTCCGGAACCCGGCGCGGTAGTAGCGTTCGATGTCGGTGCTGTGGCGGTCGTTGTCCCGGGTGATGAACAGCGCGGCGCCTTCGCCCTTGGCGCCCGAGGTCGTGGCGGCGCGGCGCGGCCAGCTCCGGCGGCGCCCGCCCTCTACAGCGGCGCGCGCAAAGCGCCGGATATCGTCGACGACGGGGCCTCGCAGTTCCGCGGCATAGTCCTGCTTCGCTTCCGGTCCGAACTCGGCCAGGTGGTCGGCCGAAAAATTGATGCCGCCCACGAATGCGACCTTGCCATCCACCACCACCACTTTCCGATGCATGCGGCGCAGCGCATTGACCCGGAATCCGAATACCCTGGGGCGCGGGTCGAACACATGGAAGCGCACGCCGGCTTCAGTCAGCCCGCCGATGAACGCTTCGTCCAGGCAATCCGAACCATAGCCGTCTACGGTGACATTGACGTCGACGCCGCGTTTTGCCGCTTCGATCAGGACCTGGCGCAATTCCTGGCCGACCGGGTCGTCGAACAGAATGAAGGTCTCCAGCAGAATTTCCTTCTGGGCTGCCCGGATGGTTTCGAACACGCGGGGAAAGAACGCCTCGCCGTTTTCCAGCAAGCGCACCGTGTTGCCCTGGCGCCATGCCGCGCTCATAGCCGTACCTCGGCCGCCAGTGGCGCATGATCGGACAGGTGGCGCCAGACGCGCGACGCCAGCGTTACCGGGCGTGCCGCTGCCACGTTGCGCACGTATATGCGGTCCAGCGCCAGCAGGGGCCATTGGGCCGGAAATGTACGCGGCTCGCGCCCCAGTGTGGTGCGATAGATGTCGCGTATCGAGCAGGCCGACAGCAGTTGGCCGGCGCGCCGCCGCCAGTCGTTGAAATCGCCGGCAATCAGGACGGGGCACCGTTCGCCGATGTCGCGCACCAGCCCGCACAAGCGGCCCAACTGCACTTGGCGATGCGCCTCGCGCAGGCCCAGGTGTACGCAGACCGCATGCAGGTCCTCCGGGAGGTCCGGGTGGCGGACCGTGCAGTGCAGCATGCCGCGGCTTTCATGAGCGCCCACCGAGACGTCGTGGTTCTGGTGCTGGATGATGGGCCAGCGCGACAGCACCGCATTGCCGTGGTCGCCGTCCGGATAGACGGCGTTGCGTCCGTAGGCAAAGTCGCTCCATAGCGTGTCAGCCAGGAATTCGTATTGCGAGGTGGCGGGCCAGGCCGCCAGGCGGCTCGCGTGGCGATGATGCGATCCGATCACCTCTTGCAGGAAGACGATGTCCGGACGGGCGTCGCGCAGGGCGGCGCGCAGTTCGTGCAGGATGAATCGCCGGTTGAAGAGCGTGAAGCCTTTGTGGACATTGACTGTCAGCAGTGTAAGTGTCGCGCTCGAGCGCGCCGCCGGTTCGTGACCTGGCATGTAGCTCTCCGTTGGGCATTGTGGGCGTGTCATGCAAGAACCGTGCCCGGGCCGTGCACGGAGAAGCGGGGCGGACCAGCGCTCTTTTTTACCTGCAGACGCAAGAATTCCACTTGGGGCGCAGAGGCGCGTGCCGTCCTGGGTATGCTATATGCTGACAGGCCCACCGCGGCAGCGTTGCGCGGTGTTACGCCGTTTTTTGCTCGACGCAGGCATACTAGCCGGCAGTCTGGCAGCGAAAGAGCAAATAGCTGCCGTTTGTATGAGGGTGTGATGTTCACCAGGCAAGATCAGGTGCACAATCCCTGGGC
>DASPIV010000037.1:0-6243 GCA_035628955.1 Bordetella sp. | reverse complement strand
CCCGGCCTATGTGCGCGGCCCGCTCGAGGGCATGCCCGTACCCATAGCCTACTGACACAGGGACGCGCATGGAGAGTCCCACCCACCGCCCTGGCATATCGCCCGAGCCACTACCTGCGACAGAGCCGCCGCTACGCATCTATTACGTACGTGGCACCGACATCGGCCGCCCCGGCGACGGTGCCGCCGACCCCTGGGACGCTGTTTGCCGCCAGGTACGCGCAGCGGGCTTCAATGCTGTGCTGACCGATCCGTTGTGGCTGCGTCCGCCCGGAGCGGCCTGGTCGGCGGCGCCGCTCGATCCGGACCGCCCCGACCCCGGCCTGGCCAGCGACGGCGACCTGCCCGATCTGCTGCGGCGCGTGGCGGCCAGCGGTGCGCGCCATGGCCTGCCGGTATACATGGACCTGGTGCTGGACCGCATCGCCACGGATTCCACCGCCCATGCGCAATATCCCGACTGGTACCGAGCGCCGCAGGACGATCCGGCCCGCGATCCGCGCATGGCACTGAGTGAGCGCGGCATCCGCCATTTGCGCAGCGGCCCGCTACCCCAGGAGTTCATCCATGACTGGAGCGAGCGCCTGGCGCGCTGGCTGGATGCGGGGCTGGCTGGCTTTCGCATCGACGCACCCGATCGTATCGGGGCGGATGACTGGCACGCCATGTTGGCGCCGCTGCGCGCGGCGTTTCCAGATCGCCGCTTCCTGGCCTGGACCCCCGGCCTGCAACCCGGACAGCTCAAGGCCTTGCGCACGGCGGATTTCGATGCCGCATTCTCTTCGTTGCCATGGTGGGATTTCAGGTCGCCCTGGCTGGCCGAAGAACATACACGGCTATGCGCGATTGGATCCGTCATCGCGATGCCGCCCGACACGGCGAGCGCGCATTCCGACTCGCAAGCCATGCGGGCCTTGTGGGCCGCTGCCGTCAGCGGCGACGGCATTCTGGTCCAGGGCGGGCTCGATACGCGGCAACATATCTACGCGCAGCTCAATGACTGGCTGGGCAGCATGCCGCCCGCCGGCGCCTTGTGCGTGGCGGGCGGACGAGACGGGATGTGCACCGTGATCGTCCGCCATGATGCTTCGGGCGGCGGCACGGCACCAGGCGCCCGGGTGCTGCTGGCGAACCCCCGCGCCGATGCGCCGGCGCGGATCGATTGGGACCACGTGGGCCGCCTGCTGCCGGCGGGCACACTGGACCATGGCAAAGTGCCCCCTGCCGTGCGCTTGCGCAGCGACCGGCTGGACCCGGGCGGCGCCGCTGCGTTCGCCATCAGGCCGGCCCAGCCCGTGCAAGAGCCCGCGACCGGACGCCGTGCGGCCACGCGGCAACTGCGGGGCCAGCGCATTGTGGTCGAGAACGTGCAGCCGGCTGTCGACGCAGGCCTGTATGCCGCCAAATGCGTGGCGCACGACCAGGTAAGCGTGCAGGCCGACATTTATACCGACGGCCACGAGAAGCTGACAGCACAGGTATTGTGGCGCGCCGCCGACGAGGCCGATTGGCGTGCCGTGCCCATGAAAGCGCTGCCCAACGACCGCTGGGAAGCCATCATCAGCCCGTGCCGCATCGGGCGGCATGAATTCATGGTCAGCGCCTGGCGGGACACCTGGGAAACCTTTCGCGCCGACCTGGCGAAAAAGCGCGACGCCGGGCAGGACCTGGCGGCCGACCTGCTGGACGGCGCCGCCCTGTTGCGCGACGCACTGGCGCGTGGCCGCGAAACGGCCGCCGACCAGGCCGTGCTGGCGCGGCTAACCGCCGCGATGCCGGGCAAGCGCCGCGCACCGGCTCGCGACCAGGCCGAGGCGCTGCTGGCCGACGAACTGGCCGATGCCATGCGCATACTTGCGGACAAGCCGTTCCACTATCTGAGTCCAGCGCCCTTTCCCTTGTGGGTGGACCGCCGCGCGGCTTGCTACGCAAGCTGGTATGAGCTGTTCCCCAGATCGCTGGGGGCCGAGCCGCAAGTGCACGGCACGTTCGACGATGTCATCGCGCGCCTGCCCGCCGTGCGCGATATGGGTTTCGATGTGCTGTACTTCCCGCCCATTCATCCGATCGGCCGTACCCACCGCAAAGGGCCCAACAACAGCCTGCACAGCCAGGAAGGCGATGTGGGCAGCCCTTACGCCATCGGGGCGCCCGAAGGCGGTCACGACGCGATCCACCCCGAGCTGGGCACCTTGTCCGACTTCCTGCGCCTGGTGCAACGCACGCGTGAACATGGCATGGAGATCGCATTGGATTTCGCCATCCAGTGCTCGCCCGACCATCCCTGGCTGACGCGGCACGCCGACTGGTTCGAGCGGCGTGCCGACGGCACCATCCGCTATGCCGAGAACCCGCCGAAGAAGTACGAAGACATCGTCAATGTCGCGTTTTATGGCGGCTCCGGCCGGCGAGCCCGTAAATCGCCGCTATGGCTGGCCTTGCGGGATGTGGTGCTGTTCTGGGTACAGCAGGGCGTGCGCATCTTCCGGGTGGACAATCCGCATACCAAGCCCCTGCCCTTCTGGGAATGGCTGATAGGCGAGGTGCAGGCACGGCATCCGGACGTCATTTTCCTGTCCGAAGCTTTTACGCGCCCGAAAATGATGTACCGGCTGGCCAAGATCGGCTTCACCCAGTCGTATACCTATTTCACCTGGCGCAACACCAGGCGCGAGCTGACGGAATACCTGCAAGAACTTTCCAGCCCACCGGCGGCCGATTTCTTCCGCCCCAACTTCTTCGTCAATACGCCGGATATCAACCCGTATTTCCTGCAAGGCTCGGGCCGGCCGGGCTTTCTGATCCGGGCGGCGCTGGCCGCCACCACCTCGGGCCTGTGGGGCATGTACAGCGGCTTCGAGCTGTGCGAATTCCAGCCCGTACCCGGCAAAGAGGAATACCTGAATTCCGAGAAATATGAACTGCGCCAGCGCGACTGGCAGGCGCCAGGCAACATCACGGCCCAGATCGCCCAGTTGAATGCCATCCGCCGAGCCAACCCGGCATTGCAGACCCATCGCGGCTTTACGGCTATCGACACCGGCAACGACCAGGTGCTGTGCTTCTGGAAAGCCACGCCTGGACGCGGCAACGTGGTGCTGGCGGCGATCAGCCTGGACCCGCACCACGCTCAAGCGGCACGATTCGAGGCCCCGCTATGGTTGTTTGGCCAGCCCGATCACGGCCATATCGACGCCGAAGACTTGCTGACGGGCCAGCAGGAGCCGTGGCACGGCAAATGGCGCGATGTCGCGCTGCCTCCCGATCAACCTTACCGCTTGTGGCGCCTGTCGGCGCACGAATAAGGCGCGGAGCTTTTATGTCATCAGCACGATCCGTATCGACGGCCCCGCAGGACACCCCGCTCTGGTACAAGGACGCGGTGATCTACCAGTTGCACATCCGATCGTTCTACGATTCGAACAACGACGGCATTGGCGATTTCGAAGGCCTGACCGCCAAACTGGACTATATCGCCAGCCTGGGAGTCGACACCATCTGGCTGCTGCCTTTCTACCCCTCGCCGCGCCGAGACGATGGGTACGACATTGCCGACTATCGAAGCGTCCATCCCGACTACGGCACCATCTCCGATGCGCGGCGCTTCATACGCGCCGCGCATGCGCGCGGCCTGCGGGTCATCACCGAACTGGTGGTCAACCATACCTCCGACCAGCATCCCTGGTTCCAGCGTGCGCGGCGCGCCCGCCCAGGCAGTGCGGCGCGCAACTACTACGTATGGTCCGACAACGATCAGGCTTACTCGGGCACCCGCATTATTTTCTGCGACACCGAAAAATCGAATTGGACGCGCGACCCCGAAGCCGGCGCTTATTTCTGGCATCGCTTCTATTCGCACCAGCCGGACCTGAACTACGACAACCCGCAAGTACTGAAAGAGATACTGTCGGTAATGCGCTATTGGCTGGACATGGGGGTGGACGGCCTGCGGCTGGACGCCGTGCCCTATCTGGTGGAACGCGAGGGTACCAATAACGAGAACCTGCCCGAGACCCACCAGGTGCTGCGCCGCATCCGCGCCGTGATCGAGGCCGAGTACCCGGGGCGCATGCTGCTGGCCGAGGCCAACCAATGGCCCGAGGACGCCCAGGAATACTTCGGCAATGGCGACGAATGCCATATGTCGTTCCATTTTCCGCTGATGCCGCGCATGTACATGGCGATTGCGCAGGAGGACCGCTTTCCCATTACCGACATCATCAAGCAGACACCCGAGATCCCGGCCAATTGCCAATGGGCGATTTTCCTGCGCAACCACGACGAACTGACACTGGAGATGGTGACCAGCGAAGAACGCGACTACTTGTGGAACGTCTACGCCGCCGACAAGCGCGCCCGCATCAACCTGGGTATACGCCGCCGCCTGGCCCCGCTGCTCGACCGCGACCGCCGCCGCATCGAACTGATGAACAGCCTGCTGCTGTCCATGCCCGGCACGCCGGTGCTGTACTACGGCGACGAACTGGGCATGGGCGACAACATCCACCTGGGCGACCGCGATGGCGTGCGCACCCCCATGCAGTGGTCGCCGGACCGCAACGGCGGATTCTCCCGGGCCGACCCCGAGCGCCTGCCCCTGCCGGTACTGATGGGTCCCCTGTACGGCTATGAGGCTGTCAATGTGGAAGCCCAGCAGCGCGACCCGCATTCGTTGCTGAACTGGACTCGCCGCATGGTGGCCACGCGCCGGCAGTCGCATGTGTTCGGGCGCGGTACGCTGCGCTTTTTATACCCGGGCAACCGCAAGATCCTGGCCTATCTGCGCCAGGAAGACGAATATACGATCCTGTGCGTGGCCAACCTGTCCAGCGCCGCGCAGCCGGTCGAGCTGGACCTTGCCGAGTTCGCCGGCAAGGTGCCCGTGGAAATGCTGGGCGAAAGCCCTTTTCCCGACATCGGCACGCTGCCTTATCTGCTGACCCTGCCCCCTTACGGCTTTTACTGGTTCGACTTGAGCAGCGAACGGGCCTCGCCCGCCTGGCATGCGCAGCAGCCCGAACAAATGCCCGACCTGACCACGTTGGTGCTGCGCGGACGCAGCGGCTTCGCGCTGACCGAGTCCTCGCGGCGCGCGCTCGAGCATGATGTCCTGCCTGCTTTCCTGCAGCGCCAGCGCTGGTTTCCGGCCGAGCACCGCATCGGCACGGCCCGCCTGGTGGACAGCACCCCGCTGGCGGGCGGCGGCACCGAAGAATACCTGGTCACCGAACTGGAAACCGGCACGGGCGCGACCCGGACCCACCTGCATGTGCCCCTGGCGGTTGCCTGGAAAGCAGCGTCGCCGCAAGATTACGTGCTGGCGCGCACGCGCCGCGGGGCGGACGTGGGCGTGCTGACCGACGCATCCCGGCAGGAAGGCTATGTGCGCACCCTGGTGGCTGCCCTGCAATCCGGACGCGAACAAGCCGCCGGCGGGGAATCGGACTCGGCATTGTGCTTCCTGCCCGAAGCCGGCCTGCGCGCCCTGGAGCTGCCGGCCGACATGCCCTTGCATTGGCACGGCGGTGAACAGAGCAATACGTCGGTCACGCTGGGGGAAACCGCCATTCTGAAGATCGTGCGCCGCATCGAGCCGGGCATGTTTCCCGAAGTGGAAATGTCGCGCCACCTGACGCAAGCGGGCTACGCCAACACGCCCGCGCTGCTGGGCGAAGTGGCCCGCCGCGATGCGGACGGGTCGATGCGGACCCTGGCGCTGCTGCATGCCTATCTGCTGCACGAGGGCGACGCCTGGGCCTGGACGATCGACTACCTGAAGCGTGCCCTGGACGATGCATTGCTGCGCAATGCCAGCATCGAGGACTTCAACGAGGCCCTGGCAGGCTACGCCACGGTGGCCTGCACGATAGGGCAGCGGCTGGCGGAACTGCACAATGTACTGGCGCGCCCTGCCGAAGACCCGGCCTTCGCGCCCGAGGTCGCCGGCACCGAAGATGCCCAAGGCCGCGCCGACGAGATCATAGCGATGCTGGACCGCGCCCTGGTCATGCTGCAAGGCATGGCTACTGCACTGGATCCCACCACCCAGGCGTGCGCCGCCTGGCTGCGCGAGCACCGTGACCGGCTGGCCCGGCAGATCGTTGTCCTGTCCCAGGCCGGGATCGGCGCCACGCATTTGCGCATTCATGGCGACTTTCATCTGGGCCAGGTATTGCTGGCCCAGACCGATGCCTACCTGATCGATTTCGAGGGCGAGCCGGCCCGGCCGCTTTGCGAGCGCCG
>DASPIV010000036.1:0-3708 GCA_035628955.1 Bordetella sp. | reverse complement strand
GTGGCCGCACCAGTTGCCAGGCGCGGCCCAGGTATCCCACCGATGCGAATCCGCTCCACACATGCACCAGCCGGGTAAAGGGAAAGATGACGAACAGGGTCAGGCCCATGAACATATGCGCCTTGAATAGCGCCGGCGCGTCGGCAATGTAGCCGGCCGCATCGCCCTGGAAGGTCACGATGTGCTGGGCCCAGGTCATGAACAGCACCATCATGTGGCCGTCCATGTGGCCCGCCGACACCACGATGGTGGACAGGCCCAGCAACAGCGTCGCCAGCAGCCACAGCAGCAGGACCTTGTCGCCCGGGCGGGTGGTTCGGGCGATGCGCGGATCGGTCAGCCGGCGATGCAGCAGAATCGCAAGGCCTGCCAGGCACAGCACACCCATGACGCCGCCGGCCACCATGGCCACGCCCTGCTTGACGCTGTGCGGCACACCCAGCGTGTCCCATACCACCACCGGTGTCAGCAGGCCGGCCAGGTGTCCGAAGAACAGCCCCAATATGCCGGCATGGAACAGGATATTGCCCAGCCGCAACTGGCCCCGGTGCAGCAACTGCGAGCTGTCGCTTTTCCAGGTGTATTGTTCGCGCTCGAACCGCACCAGGCTGCCCAGCAGGAAGATAGTGAGCGCAATGTAAGGGTAGATGCCGAATACGAACTGATGTACGGTATTCATGGAAGGTATTCCGGTCCTATTGTTGGGCGCCGCGCGAGCGGGGGTGGAAATGCACCACATGCGTGCCGGCGGCCGCATGCGGCAACAGGGGTTCGACGCCATCGGCACCCACGCCGTAGGTTTCCATGGCTTCGTCCATGTCGCGCACCGGCGGCTCGGTCTGTTCGCGCGGCACCACCAGTGTCATGCCGCGCAGTACCGCGAAGACCGTCGAATATGGGCTGCCCGCGCGTCCCAGGCGTGCGCCGATGGCCGCCAGCACATGAATGGCTTCGTCGAGCAGCAGCCCGGCTTGTTCAGGGTCGATCAGGCCCAGCAGTTCCAGGAACAGCGGCACATGGTCGGGCAGTTCGGCCGCGTCCGGTTCGAAACCGTGGCGGCGGTACTCTTGCAGCAGGTCGACCATGGCTTGGCCGCGATCGCGGCTTTCGCCATGCACATGCTCGAACAGATGCAGCGAATGCGACGGGTTGCGATCGAACGTGGCAACGTAGTTTTCCTGCAGTTCGATCAGCCCGTGGGTCTTCAGGTAGTCGGTCAGGGGCGATAGCTGGTCCTGGGCCTCGGGGTAGGCGTCGAGTGCATCGTCGATCTCGAGCAGGGCATCGACCAGCGCTTGCTCGGGATAGGTCAGCAACGCGGAAAGTATGCGGTATGGACTCATGGTATTGGCTCCGGGCTCAGGTCAGGGCGGCTTTCTTGCGCGACTTGGGCATCTCGATGAAGATCTCGCTGCCGCTCGGCTTCTTGCCGAACAAGGCACCCTCGGATACGCCACCCGAGCAACCATTGCCGAAGGTGAAGCCGCAGCTACCCTTGTCGTTGAAGCTGTCCTCGACCATCTCCTTGTGGCTGGACGGCACGACGAAGCGGTCTTCGTAGTTGGCGATGGCCAGAATCCGGTACATGTCGCGCACGGTGGCGTGGTCCAGCCCGACGTCGGCCAGAATGCCCTCGTCGCGTTCGCCATGCACCGATTCGGCACGCATGTAGGCACGCATGGCCAGCAAGCGTTCCAGGGCCCGCTGCACAGGGGCTTCGTCGCCCGCGGTCAGCAGGTTGGCCAGGTAGCGCATGGGGATGCGCAACGTGGAAACGTCGGGGATCACGCCGGTCTTGCCGACCGTCTTGTGATGCATGTGGCCGGCTTCGGCCGCCGACTGGATGGGTGACAGCGGCGGTATGTACCAAACCATGGGCAGCGTGCGGTATTCAGGGTGCAGTGGAAAAGCAACCTTCCATTCGCAGGCCATTTTGTATACCGGCGACTGGCGCGCGGCCTGCAGCCAGGACTCGGGTATGCCCTGCCGACGCGCCTCGGCAATGACCTCGGGCGAGCTCGGATCCAGGAACATGTCGAGCTGCGCCTGATACAGGTCTTTTTCGTTGGCGCTGGCGGCCGCGGCCTCGATACGGTCGGCGTCGTACAGCAGCACGCCCAGGTAGCGGATACGGCCTACGCAGGTTTCGGAACAGACGGTGGGCTGGCCGGCCTCGATGCGCGGATAACAGAAGGTGCACTTCTCGGCTTTGCCGCTTTGCCAGTTGTAGTAAACCTTCTTGTATGGGCAGCCCGAGATGCACATGCGCCAGCCACGGCATTTGTCCTGGTCGACCAGCACGATGCCATCGTCTTCGCGCTTGTAGATCGAACCGGACGGGCAACTGGCCACGCATGCGGGATTCAGACAATGTTCGCAGAGCCGCGGCAAGTACATCATGAAGGTGTTCTCGAAGGTCGAGTACATCTCTTTCTGAACGCCTTCGAACAGCGCGTCGCGGCTGCGCGAACTGAATTCGCCGCCCAGGTCGTCTTCCCAGTTGGGACCCCAATGGATCTTGTCCATTTTCCGGCCCGTCAGCACGGACACGGGGCGGGCCGTAGGCGGCGTCTGGCTCAGCGGAGCGTTCTGCAGGTGCTCGTAGTCGTAGGTGAACGGCTCGTAGTAGTCGTCGATGGCCGGCAGGTTGGGGTTGGCGAACAGGTTGGCCAGAATCTTCAGCTTGCCGCCTTGGCGCGGTTCGAGCTTGCCCGCCGGCGTACGCGTCCAGCCACCATTCCAGCGCGACTGGTTTTCCCATTCTTTGGGGTAGCCGATACCGGGCTTGGTTTCCACATTGTTGAACCAGGCGTACTCGACGCCGTCGCGGCTGGTCCAGACGTTCTTGCAGGTGATGGAGCAGGTATGGCAGCCTATGCACTTGTCCAGGTTCAGGACCATACCGACTTGGGCACGGATCTTCATTTTGCGCTTCCTTCCTCGAGCTGTTGCTCCAGCGGGCCTTCCAGCCAATCGACTTTCTTCATCTTGCGCACCACGACGTACTCGTCGCGATTGCTGCCGACGGTGCCGTAGTAGTTGAAGCCGTACGCCTGCTGCGCATAGCCGCCGATCATATGGGTAGGCTTGAGCACGGTGCGCGTCACCGAGTTGTGGATGCCGCCGCGCATGCCGCTGGTTTCGGCACCGGGCACGTTGATGATCTTTTCCTGGGCGTGGTACATCAGGCACATGCCCACGGGCACGCGCTGGCTGACCACCACCCGTGCCGTCAGGGTGCCATTGACGTTGAACACTTCGACCCAATCGTTGTCGACCAGGCCGGCCTGCCTGGCCTCGGTCTCGGATACCCAGACGTGCGGGCCGCCGCGGCTGAGCGTCAGCATGCGCAGGTTGTCGGAATAGGTACTGTGAATACCCCACTTCTGGTGCGGGGTAATCCAGTTCAGCACCAGCTCGTGTTCGCCGTTGGGGTACTTGCCCAGCATCGGCGCCACCGTGCGCGTATCGATAGGCGGCTTGTAGGCGCACAGCCCTTCGCCGAAATCCAGCATCCAGCGATGGTCTTGGTAGAACTGCTGGCGGCCGGTCAGGGTGCGCCACGGAATCAATTCATGCACGTTGGTATAGCCGGCGTTGTAGCTGACCTCTTCGCTCTCCAGGCCCGACCAGGTCGGCGCCGAAATGATCTTGCGCGGCTGTACCTGGACGTCGCGGAAACGAATCTTGTCGTGTTCGCGCCCCGCC
>DASPIV010000035.1:0-2247 GCA_035628955.1 Bordetella sp. | reverse complement strand
ATCGCTGTCGTACGACGCCAAGGCCTCGGTAGACCTGCCCGATACACTCATTCTCAGCGGCCTGCACCGGCTGAACGAACGCTGGGAACTGCTGGGCGATATCTCCTGGACGGGCTGGAGCAGCATTCCGGAACTGAAGATCAAGAACAACGGCGGCCCCACCGACACGCTGCCGCTCGAATTCCGCGACAGCTGGCGCGTGGCGCTGGGCGCCAACTACCAATTCGCACCCAAATGGAAATGGCGCTTCGGCGTGGCTTGGGACCAATCCCCGGTGCACAACCCGTCCGATCGCCCCACCGCGCTGCCCGACACCGATCGCTGGTGGTTCTCGACGGGGGTACAGTATCAGGCAAGCAAAGACACGCGCATCGACGTCGGCTATACCTATCTGTACTTGCGCGATGCCGACATCGACACCGATTCGGGCAACGCACTGACCAAGGGGCGTGTATCGGGCGACTACAGCAGCAAGGGAAACATCCTGGGCATCCAGGTGTCCACCCGGTTCTGACGCCCTTATCGCGCCAGATCCGCGGCGCTTGTCCGCGGCCCCCGGGCCGCGGACAAGCCCGCCCACACAGGAGACCGCTTTGAGCAGCAAGTTCATCGTCAAACACGCCGCCGTGCTGGGCGCCGGCGTCATGGGTGCGCAGATCGCCGCCCACTTGGCCAACGCCGGCGTGCCGGTGATCCTGTTCGACCTTACCGCCAAGGAAGGCGAGCGCAACGGCATCGCGAACAAGGCATTGGCCGGCCTGAAGAAACTCGAGCCGGCGCCACTGGCCAGCCCCTCGCGCCTGGCGTTGATCACGCCCGCCAACTATGACGACCACCTGGAACGCCTGGCCGGCTGCGACCTGGTCATCGAGGCCATCGCCGAACGCATGGACTGGAAAGTCGCGCTGTACGAGCGCATCGCGCCGCACGTGGCGCCTGGCGCCATCCTGGCCTCGAATACCTCGGGCCTGTCGATAGGGGAACTGGCCGATGCGCTGCCCCAGGCCCTGCGCGCGCGCTTCTGCGGCGTGCATTTCTTCAACCCGCCACGCTATATGCGGCTGGTTGAACTCATCGCCACGCGGCATACGCAAGCCGGCGTGCTCGACCATCTGGAAAGCTGGCTGACCACGCGGCTGGGCAAGGGTGTGATCCGCGCGCTGGACACGCCGAACTTTATCGCCAACCGCATCGGCGTGTTCTCTATTCTGGCGGCCTTGCACCATACCGAACGGCTGGGCCTGGGTTTCGACGAGGTCGATGCCCTGACCGGACCGAAGATCGGCCGGCCCAAAAGCGCCACCTATCGCACGGCCGATGTAGTGGGCCTGGATACGCTGGCCCATGTGGTGGGCACCATGCGCGACAAACTGCCCGACGACCCCTGGCATGCGCATTTCCAGTTGCCGGCCTGGCTTGACGCCCTGATCCAGCGCGGCGCCCTGGGGCAAAAAAGCGGCGCCGGCGTATACCGCAAAGTGGGCAAGGAGATCCGGGTCCTGGACCCGGCCGCGGGCGATTACCGGCCGTCGGCCGGCGCCGTGGCCGACGAAGTCGATGCCATCCTGAAGCAGCGCGACCCCGCGCAGCGCTTTGCCGCGTTGCGCGCCAGCCGCCATCCCCATGCGCAATTCCTGTGGAGCCTGTTCCGCGACATCTTCCACTACAGTGCATTCCAGCTCGAACACATTGCGGATAA
Organism: Bordetella sp.; assembly: GCA_035628955.1. Taxonomy (GTDB): domain Bacteria; phylum Pseudomonadota; class Gammaproteobacteria; order Burkholderiales; family Burkholderiaceae_B; genus Bordetella_A. The sequence goes on along the minus strand of DASPIV010000035.1, from coordinate 548 downwards.
CGCGCGTGACGCCGACCTGGCCATGCGCTGGGGTTTCGGTTGGGCGCAAGGCCCGTTCGAGACCTGGCAAGCGGCCGGCTGGCAGGCCATCGCGGCCGCCGTGGCCAAAGATATCGCCGCCGGCCGGGCCATGAGCCAGGCGCCGCTGCCCGCCTGGGCACTGGACCGCAGCCGCGGCGGCGTGCACGACACGCAAGGCTCCTATTCGGCGCGCAGCCAGGGCCAGCAACCGCGCTCCGCGTTGCCGGTCTATGCACGCCAATTGTTTCCCGAACGCCTGGTGGGCGAAGCGCCTGCCGCGCGCGGCACCACCCTGTGGGAAAACGAGGGCGTGCGGCTGTGGCACCTGCCCGAGGTCGATGCCGGCATCGGCATCCTGTCGTTCACGTCCAAGATGCACACCATCGGCAGCGAAGTGCTCGATGGCGTCATGCACGCGGTCCAGCATGCCGAACAGGCGCTCGATGCGCTGGTGTTGTGGCACGAACCGCCTTTCGCCGTGGGTGCCAACCTGGCACAAGCGGTGCAGGCCTGCGCCGCCGGCCAGT
>DASPIV010000034.1:0-5080 GCA_035628955.1 Bordetella sp. | reverse complement strand
CATGCCGACGCTGCCGCCGGCACCGGGTTTGTTGATGACTACCACCGTGCCGTTCAGGAACTTGTCCAGCTTGGGGGCGATCAGGCGCACCAGGATATCGTTCGCCGAACCCGGCGTATAGGCGACGATGTAATTGATGGGGCGCGAAGGGTACTGCCGCGCCCATGCCGGCGCAGGCAGCTTTGCCCCCAGCGCCGCCAGTGCTGCTGTGCCTAGAAATGTTCTGCGTTGCATCGCTTGCTCCTCCTGTGCCGAGCGGGCGTGCCGTCCGGGTGGGCCGAAATTATGTGTTGTTCTGCTTGCCGCGCGCGCCTACGGCGCCTTCTTCACGTTCACATTCGGCGGGAAGTTGGTGGTCTTGCCCGTGGCGGGGTCGTATTGCGCCCGATCGGTCTGTTCTTCCAGGGGGCGCTCGTAGAAGCGCAGTTGCCAAACCGGTTCGTCGCCCCGGCCCTGCACGTGGATACTGTGAATGTCATCCGGCATCAAGGCCACGCCCGTGCCCGGCCCCACCAGGATCGAATCGATCTGCGAAAAACTGCCGTCCGGTTCGCTCTTGTACAGGCGGTTCTCTTCCGCGCCCTTGATGCCTGCCAGGACGGCCCAGTTGTTATGGTTGTGCGGGGGGCTTTCCTTGCCCGGCAGTGCCAGGGACAGATACAAGGCCCGGCCGTCGGGATGGTCTTCATTGAGCCTGTAGGCGACGAAGTCCTTGAAGGTGCCGCGCTGGGCGGGTTCGAATTCCGGCGTAACGAAGATCGCGGGGTCCTGGGTGGCTTCGACCAGGGCCTGCTTGATGGCCTCCAGGGATTCGCGCGTGTGCCCCCGGGCTTGTTCGATCTTGCGGACTTTTTCCAGCAGGCCGCGCACGACGGTGTGCCGGCGTTCCCGCAGGGTTGCAATGCTTGTGCTCATGGTGGCCTCACTTGGATGAATGGTGTTGCCCATCCTAGTAAGCCGGACTATCCAGCACAACCCAATTGCCTTTCCAGGCGAGTGGCATTCCCGAATGTAATACCGCCTGGCCGCGCGCCGGGGCCGGACGCCTAGCTGGCCGCGCCGCCCGGGGTATCCAGCCCGGCCGCCTGGTCGCGCAGGATGAATTTCTGGATCTTGCCGGTGGCCGTCTTGGGCAGCGGGCCGAACACGACGCTGCGCGGTACCTTGAAACGGGCCAGGTGATCGCGGCAGTGGCGCAGCACTTCGTCGGCCGTGCACTGCGCGCCCTCTTTCAGAGTGACGAAGGCGCAAGGGGTTTCACCCCAGGTCGGGTCGGGCCGCGCCACCACCGCGGCTTCCAGGATGGCGGGGTGCCGGTACAGCACGCTTTCGACTTCCACCGTGGAAATGTTCTCGCCGCCCGAAATGATGATGTCCTTGGCGCGATCCTTGATCTCGATGTAGCCGTCCGGATGCACCACGCCCAGGTCGCCGGAATGGAACCAGCCGCCCGCAAAAGCCTCGGCCGTGGCGGCGGGATTGTGCAGATAGCCCTTCATGAGCGTGTTGCCGCGCAGCACGATCTCGCCCAGGGTCGTGCCGTCGGCCGGCACAGGCCGCAATTGTCCATCCACGACCTGTACGTGTTCGACGTTGAGCTTGCGCACGCCAATGCGCGCTTTCAGCGCGGCGCGTTCGGCCAGTGGCCGCTCGTCCCATTCGTCGTGCCAGGCGCAACTGATTGATGGCCCGTAGGTCTCGGTCAGCCCGTACAGGTGGGTGACGCCGATGCCCAGTTGCTCCATGGCCTCGATGACGGCGGCCGGGGGCGCGGCGCCGCCGGTCAGCGCATGTACCGGATGGGCGGCGCGTTGCCGCACCTGGGCGGGCGCATTGATCAGCATGTTCAGGACGACCGGCGCCGCGCAGAAGTAGCCGACGCGGTGCTGGCGGATGGCCTCGAAGATGGCCGCGGGTTCGACCCGCCGCAGGCAGACGCTGGTGCCCGCCAGGGCCGCCAGGGTCCACGGAAAGCACCAGCCGTTGCAGTGGAACATGGGCAAGGTCCACAAGTACACCGCTTGCGGCGGCATGCCGCAGGCCAGTACGTTGCCGGTGGCGTTCAGGTAGGCGCCGCGATGATGGTAGACCACCCCCTTGGGATTGCCCGTGGTGCCCGAGGTGTAGTTCAGGCAGATGCTCTGCCATTCGTCGGCCGGCCATTCCCATGCCGCATCGGGCGGCTGCGCGGCCAGCCACGATTCGTACTCGGCATCGCCCAGCGTGCCGTGTTCGCCGGGATATTCGGTGTCTTCGATGCGTACCGTGCGCGGCGGCGCCGCCAGCCGGGACAGCACATCCTGCACCAGGCTGGCGTATTCGCTGTCGTACAGCAAGACCGCCGCGCGCCCGTGCTGCAGGATGAAGGCCAGGGCGGCCGCGTCCAGCCGCGTGTTCAGCGCATTGAGCACGGCGCCGGCCATGGGCACGCCGAAATGCGCTTCGTATAGCGCCGGTATGTTGGGCGCCAGCACCGCCACCACGTCGCCGCGCCCGACGCCCCAGGCACGCAGCGCGGCGGCCATCTGGTGGCAGCGCTGGCGCGTGGCCTGCCAGTCCTGGCTGCGCTTGCCATGCACCAGGGCCGGCCGCTGCGGATAGACATCGGCCGCCCATTGCAGGAAACCCAGGGGCGTCAGCGCCACATGATTGGCGGCGTTGGGCGGCAAGGCATCATTGGATCGGGCTGTCATGGAAGGTCCTTGGGGGTGTGAGCAGGCCCTAAGACTGGCGAGAGGTCTCGCGGCCCGCGGCCTGCCAACCGAGTTCGGCCAGGGGGCCGACGCGCGCGCCCATTTCGCGGGCGTCGGCGCCAGAGGCGTTGCCAGCCTGGCCGCGCGCATACACGCCCTGCAGAATGGCGGCGATGCGGAAAAAGCTATAGGCCAGGTAGAAGTCCCAGTTCGGCGGCGCGCCTATACCGCGCTCGCGGCAGTAGGCGGCAACAAAGGCGGCCTCGTCGGGAATGCCCAGCGCCCGCAGGTCCAGGCCGGCGATGCCGCGCCACAGGCTGGGCGGAATGCGCCAGCACATGCAGTGGTAGGCCAGGTCGGCCAGGGGGTGGCCCAGGGTGGAAAGTTCCCAGTCCAGCAGCGCGATGGCGCGGGGCGCGCCGGCCTCGAACACCAGGTTGTCGATGCGGTAATCGCCATGCACCAGGCAGACTTGGCCGTCGTCGGCGGGCAGGTGGCAGGGCAGCCAGTCGATCAGCGCGTCCATGGCGGCTATCGGCCCGGTTTCGGTGTCGCGGTATTGCCGGCTCCAGCGGGCGACCTGGCGCGCGTAATAGTCGCCCGCCCGGCCATAGCCGTCCAGCCCGACCTGGCCGGGCACCACCGCGTGCAGCGCGGCCAGCACGCGTCCGGCTTCGGCATAGATGGCAGCGCGCTCGGACGGGGCCAGCCCGGGCAGTGCGGGGTCCATGAAAACGCGGCCTTGCGCATAGCTCATCAGGTAGAACGGCGTGCCGATCACGCTGCGGTCTTCGCAATAGTGCAGCATGCGCGGCACGGGCACCGCGGTGTCGGCCAGGGCCGACATGACGCGGTATTCGCGGTCGACCGCATGAGCCGAAGGCAACAGCGTGCCCGGTGGCTGCTTGCGCAGCACGCGCCGTCCGGTGGCGTCTTCCAGCAAGAAAGTCGGGTTCGACTGCCCGCCGGCCAGCGGCTGCGCCCGCAGGCCCGCCGCATCGCCCAACCCGCGCGCCGCCAGGTACGCCGCCAGCGCCGGCAGCCAGTCGGGCTGCGGACAGTCGTGGCGCGGCGCGGGGCGATCGGGCGTGTTCATACCAAGGCCTTGCGCGGCGCGTCGGCGGCGTCCCAGCGCCAATAAGCGTCGCCCTCGTCCATCAGGTAGCGCGCCAGCACCATCTTGTGCACTTCCGACGCGCCATCGACCAGGCGAGCCTGGCGGGCATACCGGTAGATCCATTCCAGCGGCGTGTCTTTCGAATAGCCGCGCGCGCCGTTGAGCTGCAGCGCGGTGTCCACCACTTTGTGCAGGGTCTCCGACACTACGATCTTGGCCATGGAGATTTCTTTGCGCGCGTAGTCGCCCTGGTCCAGCCGCACGGCCGCGCGCATGGTCAGCAGGCGGCCGATCTCGATCTGCATGGCGGCATCGCCCAGCAGCCATTGCACGCCCTCGCGTTCGGCCAGTTTCTGGCCGAAGCTGCTGCGCCGGCCCACGTAATCGACCCCCACCTCCATGGCACGCCGCGCCAGGCCCAGCCAGCGCATGCAGTGCGTCAGCCGCGCCGGCCCCAGGCGGATCTGCGTCAGTTTCAGCCCGTCGCCCACCTGCATCAGGCGGTTTTCGTCGGGAATTTCCAGCCCATCGAAAACCAGTTCGCAATGTCCGCCGTGTTCTTCGGGGCCCATGATGGGGATGCGGCGCTCGATGCGCCAGCCCGGCTGGCTGGCGTCGAACAGAAAGGCACTGAGCCCCTTGCGCGCATCGTCGGACGTGCGGGCGATCAGGATGAAATGGCGTGCCACGCCCGCACCGGTAATGAACCACTTGCGTCCGTTGATGATCCACTTGTCGCCCTGGCGCGTGGCGGTGGTGCGCATCATGGATGGGTCCGAGCCGCTGCCGGGACTGGGCTCGGTCATCACGAACGATGACCTGACCTGCCCGTCGATAATGGGTTGCAGCCAGCGGTCTTTCTGGTCGGGACGGGCTACCTGCGCCAGCACGCGCATATTGCCGTCATCGGGCGCGGCGGCATTGAACGCCACCGGTCCGAAGATCGAGCGGTTCATTTCTTCGTAGCAGGCGGCCAGGCCTACCATGGGCAGACCCTGCCCGCCGCGTTCGCGCGGCATCTGCAGGGCCCACAGGCCGGCCTCGCGCGCCCGGGCGCGCACGCGTTCCAGCGTGGCCTCGGCAATGTTCTCGTGGGCATCGTAGTTGGCGGGTTCGGCTTCCAGCGGAATCAGTTCCTGGTCGACGAAGCGGCGGACGCGGCTGCGATAGTCCTCCAGTTCCGGGGGTAAAGAGAAATCCATGCAAAGTCTCCAAGCAGTGCGCCGCCGATGGCGGCGGGATGCGGTGATTCAAAGCGAACTGACCAGGT
>DASPIV010000033.1:0-3759 GCA_035628955.1 Bordetella sp. | reverse complement strand
TCTGGCGCCGCAATTTCTCGAACCTTGTGGTCGTGTCGCCCGATATCGGCGGCGTGGTGCGCGCCCGCGCGCTGGCCAAGCCGCTCGAAGCCGACCTGGCCATCATCGACAAGCGGCGCCCACGCGCCAATGTGTCCGAAGTCATGAACATCATCGGCGAAGTCGACGGCCGCACCTGCATCATCATGGACGACATGGTCGACACCGCCGGCACATTGTGCAAAGCGGCGCAAGCCCTGAAAGACCGCGGCGCCGGCGCCGTCTACGCCTATTGCACGCACCCCGTGCTGTCGGGCGGCGCCATCGACCGCATCGAAGCGTCGGAACTCGACGAACTCGTCGTCACCGACACCATCCCGCTGTCCGAGCAAGGCCAGGCCAGCGGAAAAATCCGCCAACTGTCGTGCGCGGCACTGCTGGGCGAGACCATTCTGCGCATTTCCACTGCCGAATCGGTCAGCTCGCTGTTCGTCGACTAAGCCCGAATCGGGTTCCGAATTTACCGTATTTGCCTGCCTGCTGGTCGCGGCAGATGGGCAAAAAGCACGGCACGCATGTCGCGGGCCGTGTCATTTAACCGGCAGCCTTACCGCTGCCAGATTGTCTGGAGTTATCCATGAAATTCAATGCCACTGCGCGTAGCGTCCAGGGTTCGAGTGCGAGCCGCCGCCTGCGCCGCGCGGGCCGCGTTCCTGCCATCGTTTATGGCGGGTCGGCTGCCCCCCTGAACATCGAACTCGACCACAACGAGATCTACCACGCCCTGCGCAAGGAAGAATTCCACGCCTCGATCCTGCAAATGCAGTACGAAGGCAAGGAACAACCCGTGCTGCTGCGTGCGGTTCAATGGCACGCCTACAAGCAGCAAGTGCTGCACATCGACTTCCAGCGCGTCGATGCCAACCAGGCTCTGCACACCAAGGTGCCCCTGCACTTCATCAACGGCGACACCTCGCCCGCGGTCAAGCTCAGCAGCGCCATCATCAGCCACGTGATCACCGAGCTGGAAATCACCTGCCTGCCGGCCGCGCTGCCCCAGTTCATCGAAGTCGACCTGGGCAACCTGCTGGGTGGTGGTTCGGTGCACTTGTCCGACGTCAAGCTGCCCAAGGGCGTGACCTACGTTGCCCACGGCAGCGAAGCCAACCCGGTGCTGGCTTCGGCGCTGGTCAAGGGCGGTAGCGCTGCTGCCGCTGACGACGAAGGCGACGCGCCGGCTGCGGAAACCCCCGCCGCCTAAGCTTCCGGTACCCAACACACCGGGTGCCAAGCCGAAACCCTGCGCGTGCGAGTTGCATGCGCAGGGTTTTTTGTGTCTTATGCCCATCATGTCTACTGCCATCCGCCTGATTGCGGGCCTGGGGAATCCAGGGCCCGACTACGAAACGACCCGCCATAACGCCGGCTTCTGGCTGGCCGACCACCTGGCCGACGACCTGCGCGCCACGTTCTCGCTGGAAAAGAGCTTCTTCGGCATGGTGGCCAAAGCGCGCCACGCGGGCGACAACGTGCTGCTGGTCAAGCCCATTACCTACATGAACCGTTCCGGCCAGGCCGTGGGCGCGCTGGCGCGCTTCTACAAGCTGGCGCCCGAGCAAGTGCTGGTGCTGCACGACGAACTCGACCTGCTGCCGGGCCAAGTCAAGCTGAAGCAGGGGGGCGGGCACGCCGGCCACAATGGCCTGAAAGACATCCAGGCCGCCCTGGGCAGCCCCAACTTCTGGCGCCTGCGCATCGGCATCGGCCATCCCCGCACATTGGGCCTGGCCCAGCAGGTGGCCGATTTCGTGCTGCATCCGCCGCGGCGCGACGAACAAGGCGCAATCGACGACGTCATCCAACGCTGCCGCGCTGTCGTGCCGGCCATGCTGGATGGCGACTATGCCCTGGCCACCCGCCAGCTGCACAGCGGCAACGGGGCTTGACCCCGCCATGGCCCCGACAATAATCGCGTCGCCCGGCATGCCGCGATTCCGGCACGAACTGGCGGATTTCTGGCGCTTTCTGTGGGAACCCGACCTGCGTCGCCTGCCGGGCCGCCGCTCAGACAGCGTCCTGGCCAACGACTGGTGGCTGGGGGTATCGTTCGGGCGCCTGCTGGCCTGGGCGGCGGTGCTCTGGAGCGTCAACCTCTTCGTGCTCGGGCCCATCGCGGTCACGGCGGCCGGGGCCGGTGGCATCGCCCATCGCCTGGATCCGGCTGCCATTCCATGGCTGGCCGCCGTATTGTGGGCCCCGCTAGTTGAAGAAACCCTGTTTCGCTACGGCCTGCGCCGCCCCGTGCAGGCATTGTGGGTGTGCCCGGCCATCCTGCCTCCGCTGCTGTGGGGCATGCATGGCTGGACGCTGGCCTGGGTCATTGCCGTGCTGCTGCTGGCCAGTGTGCCGTTGCGGCGCGGCCGCTCCACACGGGCGCGCTGGCACTTCAGCTGGCGCCGCCGATACCTGATGCACTTCGGCAAGATCTACCACCTGTCGTCGCTGGCCTTCGCCATCGTGCACCTGAACAACTTCGCGCTCGACTCTCCCCAGTGGCTGGCGCTATTGCTGGTGCTGCCGCAGTGGGCCACCGGCCTGGTACTGGGCTGGATGCGCGTGCGGCGCGGTATAGGCGCGGCGGTGGCGCTGCACAGTATTTTCAACGCCGGGCCCATGCTGCTGATCATGGTGGTGCTGGGGCTGGGCTAGGGGTGGGCCCCGCCGGGGCGGCTCTCGCTGGGGCGGCTACAATCCCCGTCTTGATCATTAAGGAATTTCCATGGCTCTGCAATGCGGCATCGTCGGCCTGCCCAACGTGGGCAAATCGACGCTTTTCAACGCCCTGACCCGCGCGGGCATCGCGGCGGAAAACTACCCCCTTGGCGGGTAGAGTCAAAAGTTGGTTGAGGAACAAGGAGTTCCGCGCCTGACCTAATGAAGCAGGACAAGCCTCGGACATGCCAATTGTCGAGGAGCTGTGCAAGGCGTCAAGGATGAGGCTGCATCGTGCGGGTTTTTCGCCAATGGCAGCATTAGGTGTGCGGAGACAGAGGGCCCCTGGGTGATCTACGATGATCGAGGTCGTCGTCAATCTTGGCAGACTTTGCCTTTGTAGTGCTCGGCCTTGAATTTCTCAAGATTCGCGACGCATCCAGAGCGATGAATCATCCGGTGGCAATTGGCACATAGCACTGCGAAGTCTTTCTTCGGATGCATGGCTACTTTTTGGCCTTTGAGGGATGCTAGGGGCGTTAGGTGATGCGCCTCAATGTAGTCTTTCCCGATATCTCCATAGAGCTTGTCAAAATTGATGCTGCAGATCTGGCAGGTGTAGCCGAGCGCATTCTTTACCTGATGAACTAGTTTGGTATTACGCTCGATGCGCTTATGCATGCGAAATCGGCTGGCATCTTCATAGTGCATTCCTGGAGGCTCATCGCCCTCTTGAATCGTGCCTGCTTCCAGGTTGGTCACCTCGCCTACCAATGCTGCATACAGCTGAAGCATAGCGTGGAGATCAGCTACAAGTTGATCTTCCCGCGGAAGCCGCATTGCAGAATAAAACTTGGCGCAGATGTTGCCAGCTTCGTAGAACGCCGTATCTGAGCTCGCTGATGATGCGGCAAGGTCAATCTCTAGTGCGGGGAATCCAGACAGTTGCCCGCCTAGCATGGCTCGGAAATTCGCTGAGCGTGCATTCAAAGCGGTTTTGGCGTTGCCTTTATAGAAGGTCTTGGCCTCCGTGATGCCTTGATTCAGGCTGAGGTAGACGCCTTTCAT
>DASPIV010000032.1:0-12570 GCA_035628955.1 Bordetella sp. | reverse complement strand
GCGGCGCGTCTGCAAACCCGCGTGGGCCGCGACATCGACGTCCTGATCGATGAAGTGGGCGCCGACGGCGCGGTAGGCCGCTCCAGCGCCGACGCCCCCGAGATCGACGGCAACGTGTATGTCAGCAGCGAACGCCCGCTGCGGCCGGGCGACATGGTGCGCGTGCGCGTCACCGGCGCCGACGAATACGACCTGTACGGCGACGCTGCCTGAGGCGACAGCGTTTCAGGAGTCCGAAGTCTGCTATCCGGGGGTGGTGTATCCAGGTGTCAGGCACCCCTGCGGGAAGCCAGACACCTGGCAAGCAACGCGCCCGCCGCGCAGCTTTAATTCTTGGCCAGGAAGTCCGACAAGTCGTCGGCGTGCTCTTCCTCGACCGCCAGAATCTCTTCCAGCAGCCGGCGCGTAGTCGGGTCTTTGTCGCCCACGTAGTCCACCATCTGGCGGTAGCTGTCGATGGCAATACGCTCGGCGATCAGGTTTTCCTTGATCATCTCTTGCAGCGTATGGGCCTCGACGTATTCCGAATGGCTGCGGTCCAGCAGGCCCACCGGCGACAAGTTGGGTTCGCCGCCCAATTGCACAATACGTTCGGCAATGCGGTCGGCGTGGCTGAGTTCTTCGGCGGCATGCTCGGCAAACTCGGCGGCCACCGGCTCGGCGTTCAGGCCGCGGGCCATGAAATAGTGGCGCTTGTAGCGCAGCACACAGACCACTTCGGTGGCCAAGGCCTCGTTCAGCAGCTTCAATACCGTTACGCGGTCGGCGCGGTAGTCCTGGGTAACCGCGCCAGACTCGATATCCTGGCGCGCCCGGGCGCGGATCGCGGCCACGTCCATGTCGAACGAACCGTTCTTGCGGGACTGGGATTGGGGGGTAGCTTGTTGCATAGCGCTGACTCCTTGTTATGTGGCATAGGGCAAGACGACTGCGGCGCCCAGGAACCTATCAGCCCAGTTTATCGACCCCGCTGTGCCCACGCTGTGTCTAAACATTGCCTCCCCGTCCCGAGGGGGGTCGGCAAGTTGCGTAAACTAGTTACTGAACGCCGGTCAGGCGTTCGATGTATTTTGTAACGGGTGCATATCCTTCAGCCATGAAACTACAGAACATTTGCGTCTATTGCGGTTCCAACGGTGGCCGTATTCCTGCCTACGCCGACGGCGCGCGCGAACTGGCCCGTGAACTGGTGCGGCGCGATATCGGGCTGGTATACGGCGGCGCCAGCGTCGGCATCATGGGCATCGTGGCCGATGCGGTCATGGCCGAAGGCGGCCGCGTCATCGGCATCATTCCCGAGCCGCTGATGCGCAAAGAACTGGGCCATGGCGGCCTGACCGAACTGCATGTGGTGCAGTCCATGCACGAACGCAAGACCATGATGGCCGAACGGTCCGATGGTTTCGTGGCGCTGCCCGGCGGTGCCGGCACCCTGGAAGAGATCTTCGAAACCTGGACCTGGGCCCAACTGGGCATGCACCAGAAGCCCTGCGGCCTGCTGAACATTGCCGGCTACTACGACCAGCTGGCCGGGTTCCTGGATCATTCCGTACAAGAGTCGTTCATGCGCGCAGAGCATCGCGCCATGCTGGTCGTTGAAAGCCAGCCCGCCGCATTGCTGGACCGATACGCCGCCTACCAGCCGCCCACCGTGTCCAAATGGATCGACCCGGGCGAACACTGATACCGAAACTCCGTCCATCGCGACCTTCGCCATCCATGCCCACAGCCACGGTCACCCCAGCCAGTACGGCGTCCTTGATGCGAAATTATCTGCACGCCAAGGACGAAAACCGCCCGCTCTATATGGCACGCGCCTTCGCTGCCGACGCAGTGCTGAAAATGACGCTGCGTACCCAGGCAATCGCCTTTCCGCCCGAGGCCCGGGGCCGCGAGGCCATCACCGAAGCCCTGGTGCGCACCTTCGGCCAGACCTACGAGAACGTGTTCACCTTCTACCTGGGCCATCCGGGCGAAGACGCGGTGTTGCCGGACTACACCTGCGACTGGTTCGTGGGCATGACCGAAAGGGCCACCGGCCAGGTGCGCGTGGGCTGCGGCCGCTACGAATGGGAATTCCAGGCCTCGCCGCACCTGGCGCGCCGCCTGACGATCACCATCGAAACCATGCAAAGCCTGCCCGCCGACACCGGCCCGGCCGTCTTTGCCTGGCTGACGGCATTGCCCTACCCCTGGACGGACGCGCAGCGCGTGGTCAACAGCGCGCCGCCCATCGAGGCCCTGGCACCGGTCATGCACTGGATCCGGCGCGCCGACCGCGATGCCTACCCGTTGGATGGCACCGCTTGAAATACGATCTTGCGGCATTCGACTTCGACGGTACGCTGGCCGACACCCTGCCCTGGTTCGAATCCATTCTCGATGGCGTGGCCGACAAATACGGTTTTCGCAAGGCGGGCCCGGCCGAGCGGGCCCAGCTGCGCCACCGCAGCGCGCACGAGATCCTGAGAGTGCTGGGCATTCCCATGTGGAAAACACCGGCCATCATGGCGCATGTGCGCACGCTGATGCGCGAGGGCGACCCCGGCGTGCACCTGTTCGAGGGCATGGCCGAAGCCCTGGCGCAAGTGCGTGCCACGGGCCTGCGCCTGGCGGTGGTGAGCTCGAATTCGGCCGCCAACGTGCAGCGGGTGCTGGGCCCGCAGGCCACCCGATGGTTCGACGACTTTGAATGCGGCACCGACATGTTCGGCAAGGCCGCCAAGCTCAAGCGCCTGCTGGCGCGGCACCGGGTGGCGCCGCAGCGCTGCATTCTGGTCGGCGACGAAATGCGCGACATCGATGCCGCGCGCAAGGCCGGCGTCCAGGTGGCCGCAGTGGCCTGGGGCTACAACCACCCCGACGCGCTCGCCACCCGCGCCCCCGACGGCATCATCCCCACCGTGGCCGACCTGCCGGCCTTCCTGACCCGAGCCTGAGCCCGCCCATGCACATCGACGACGCCCACCGCATCAGCAGCCTCGACGCCCTGCTGGCCCTTTACGGCCAACCCAGCGAAGCGTCGATCATGAAGGAGGTGGATCACGTGCATCCGCACTACCGCGCCTTCATCGAGGCGGCACCCTTCGTCGTGCTGGCCACCGTGGGCCCCGACGGGCTGGACGCGTCGCCGCGTGGCGATCCCGCCGGCTTCGTGACGGTGGCCGATGAAAACACCTTGCTGATTCCCGACCGGCGCGGCAACAACCGCATCGACAGCCTGCGCAACATCTTGGCCGACCCGCGCGTGGCGCTGCTGTTCCTGGTACCGGGCGTGAACGAGACCCTGCGGGTGAACGGCCACGCCAGCATCAGCACCGATCCGGCGCTGCTGGCCCGCCTGGCCATGCAAGACAAGCCGCCGCGCTCGGTACTGGTCATCGACGTGGAAACGGTGTTTTTCCAATGCTCGCGCGCGCTGGTGCGTTCGGCACTGTGGGACCCGGCCACGCAGGTCGAGCGCAGCAACCTGCCCACCGTGGGGCGCATGCTGGCCGACATCAGCGCCGGAACGTTCGACGGGGATACCTACGACCGCATGCTGCCCGGGCGAGTGCGGGACACGCTTTATTAGAAGGATCCGCCGCGCCGGGCTGACGCGTCAGCCCGGCGGCTGCCAGCCTCGTATGAACACATCCACCGGCTGGCGCTTGCCGCCGGCTTTCTGCAATTCCAGCAAGCGCAGCACGCCCGCGCCGGTGGCGATATCGATGCCATCGGCGGCTGCGCGCAGCACGCTGCCCGGGGCGGTATCCACCGATGATTCCAATGCCTGTGCGCGCCATACCTTGACCGGGTCGTCCAGGCCGGGCAGGCGCAGCGTGGCGCCCGGCACCGGATTGAACGCGCGCACGCGCCTGGCCAGCACGGTGGCGGGCTGCGTGCAATCGAGCGCGGCTTCTGCCTTGTCGAGCTTGGCGGCATAGGTCACGCCCTCGGCAGGCTGCGGCCGGGCCGGCAGGCGGCCGGCCTGCAAGGCCTGCAGCGCCTGCACAATGGCCTGGCTGCCGGCCGCGGCCAGCGCGTCGTGCAACTGCGCCGCGGTATCTTCGGGCCCGATGGGCACGCGGTGTTCCAGCAGCATGTCGCCGGTATCCAGGCCTTGGTCCATTTGCATGATGGTGACGCCGGTTTCCGTATCGCCCGCCTCGATGGCGCGCTGGATCGGTGCGGCGCCGCGCCAGCGCGGCAGCAGGCTGGCATGGATATTCAGGCAGCCGCGCGGCGGCAGCGCCAGCGTCCAGGCCGGCAGGATCAAGCCATAGGCGGCCACCACCATGACTTCGGCGGCAGCCTGCTGCAACTGGGCCCGGGCTTGCACGGCGTCATCGGGATAGCGGCCGTCCAGCCGCAGGCTGCGGGGCTGGGCCACCGCGATGCCGGCCGCCAGCGCGGCCTGCTTAACGGGGCTGGGCGTCAGCTTCAGGCCACGGCCGGCGGGCCGGTCGGGCTGCGTCAGCACCAGGGGAATATCGTGGCCGGCGGCCAGTAGCGCCTCGAGCGCGACGCGGGCGAATTCCGGCGTTCCGGCAAAAACCAGGCGCATGGGATCAGGCCCGCAGCGCTTCGCGCTCGGCCTTCTTCAGCTTGGTCTTGATGCGGGTCTGCTTCAGGTTGGACAGGTATTCGACGAACACCTTGCCATCCAGATGGTCGATCTCGTGCTGCACGCATACCGCCAGCAGGCCATCGGCCTCGGCTTCGTACAGCTTGCCGTCGACGTCCAGCGCCTGGTAGCGGATACTCGCGGCGCGCTCGACCTCGTCGTAGATGCCCGGTACCGACAGGCAGCCTTCTTCGTAGGTCTGGCGCTCGTCGCTTTTCCAGGTGATTTCGGGGTTGATCAACACGCGCAGCTCGTTGCCGGCTTCAGAGACATCGATGACAACCACGCGCTCATGCACGTCGACCTGGGTGGCCGCCAGGCCAACGCCGGGCGCTTCGTACATGGTATCGGCCATGTCGCGCACCAGTTGCCGGATGCGGTCATCCACCACCGCAACCGGCGCGGCCTTCTTGTGCAGGCGCGGGTCGGGATATTGAAGGATGGGAAGCAAAGCCATGGTGACAAAAGTGGTGGAGCTGATAAGTCAGCAAAGACTTAATAATAATTCATTAGAAGCTTGATTTCTAATAGATTACGACTAACCCGGCCATTGTCGGACGGGCGCCGCGGGCCGTTTTGGTCCCTCCCTTGTCTGCGCCGCGGGGGGCTCGTGCGACACTAGCGCACTGTCTGCAAGGCCCTTTCCCGAACCATGCCGCTTACGCATTCCCACGCCGAACTGTCCGCCTGGCTGCGCCTGTCGCTCGAGCCCGGCGTGGGGCCGGCCACTGCCTATCCGCTGTTATCGGCGCTGGGCCTGCCGGAACAGATCTATGCCCTGGGTGCGGCCGCCCTGGCCCGCCATGTGCCGCAAGACCTGGCACGCCAACTGGCGGCGCCGGCCCCCGCCGACATGCAGGCGCAGATCGATCTTGCCCTGCAGTGGGTAAGCCAGCCCGGCCGGCACGTGCTGACCCTGGCCGATCCGGCTTATCCGCAAAGCCTGCTCACCACGGCAGACCCGCCCATCCTGCTGTACGTCAACGGCGACCCGGCGTACCTGAACCGGCCGGCGCTGGCGGTGGTGGGCGCGCGCAATGCCACGCCGGGCGGCTGCGACAACGCCCGGGCATTCGCCCGCCACCTGGCCAGCCATGGCTGGTGCGTGGTCAGCGGGCTGGCGCAGGGTATCGACGCGGCGGCCCACGAGGGCGCGCTGCTGGCCGGGCCGGCGGGCGCAGGTACCGTGGCCGTCATGGGCACGGGCATCGACCGCGTATATCCGGCGCGCCACCGCGAACTGGCCCACCAGATCGCCGCCCAAGGCGCCCTGGTTTCCGAACTGCCGCTGGGCATGGGCGCGCTGCCGCACCATTTTCCGCGCCGCAACCGCCTGGTGGCCGGGCTGGCGCGCGGCGTGCTGGTGGTTGAAGCAGCCCGGCAAAGCGGTTCGCTGATCACCGCGCGGCTGGCCGGCGAGAACGGCCGCGAGGTCTTCGCCATTCCCGGCTCGATCCACTCGCCGCTATCGCGGGGCTGCCATGCCCTGATCCGCCAGGGCGCCAAGCTGGTCGAAACCGCCCAGGACATCACCGACGAACTGGGCGGCGGGCAGCCGGCCGCCAGTCAGGGCGCGCCCGCCATTTCCGCACCGCCTCGTCCCGACACCCCGCTATTGCAGGCGCTGGGCTACGATCCGTTGCACCTGGACGCCTTGCAGGCGCGCACCGGCCTGGACATCGCGGTGCTGAACGTGCAATTGCTGGAACTCGAACTGGCCGGGCGCATCGCCCGGCTGGACGGAGGACGGTTCCAGCGCCTGAAATAGCGGCGCTACTATTAGGGTTGCCCACTTTCGCGCGCCCGCCCAGGCGCCACTGCCATCACTACTGGAAGAGACATGCCGCTGCCTACCCGCGTCAAGATCGTCGAGGTTTCGCCCCGCGACGGCCTGCAGAACGAAAAAGAACTGATCTCCACCGACATCAAGGTCGAACTGGTCGACCGCCTGACCGCCGCCGGCTTTCCCAACATCGAGGCCACCTCGTTCGTGTCGCCCAAGTGGGTGCCGCAAATGGCCGATGCCACCGACGTCATGGCCCGCATCCAGCGCAAGCCCGGCGTGATTTATTCCGTGCTGACCCCCAACATGAAGGGTCTGGAAGGCGCGCTGGCGTCCAAGGCCGACGAGGTAGTGATCTTCGGCGCGGCCAGCGAGGCTTTTTCGCAGAAGAACATCAATTGCTCCATCGCCGAATCCATCGCGCGCTTCGAACCGGTGGCCCAGGCCGCGCGGGCGGCGCGTGTGCGCGTGCGTGGCGCCATCAGTTGCGCGCTGGGCTGCCCGTACCAGGGCGAAGTGCCCATCGAAGCGGTGGTAGACGTGGCGCGCCGCCTGGTGGCACTGGGCTGCGATGAAATCGACGTAGCCGATACCATCGGCGTGGGCACGCCGCAGCGCGTGCGCGATGTCATGGCCGCGGTGACCCAGGTAGTGGATCCGGGCCGCGTGTCGGCGCATTTTCACGATACCTACGGCCAGGCCCTGGCCAATATCCTGGCGGCGCTCGAAACCGGCGTCAGCATCGTCCACACCTCGGTGGCGGGGCTGGGCGGCTGCCCGTACGCCAAGGGCGCCACCGGCAACGTAGCCACCGAAGACGTGCTGTACATGCTGCGCGGCCTGAACATCGATACCGGCATCGACCTCGATGCCGTGGTCGACACAGGCCAGTGGATGTCGGCCCACCTGAACCGCAAGGGCGGCAGCCGGGCGGGCAATGCCATCGCGGCCAAGCGCGCCGCCTGAGCGCGCCAAGCCACGTAGAATGCGCGCCAGGCACGGCCGCCCGGCCGTTGCCCCCCACCGTGCCAACGAGAACCGTCCGCCATGACTTCACTTTTTTCTGCCCCTTCCCCGGACGAACACGAAGCCCTGCTGCGCGAGATCGGCCCGCTGCCGCTAGCGGGCCAGGCGTGGCCGGACTGGGTGCGCATCCTGGCGTGGGTGATCCTGGCCATCATCGGTGTGCAGATCATGTCCTCGGCCATCCGCCTGCCGCCCGGGCAAGTCAGTACCATGCTGGGCATCATCGTGGTGCTGTGCTTCCTGGGGCTGGGGCTGGTGTCCTGGCACATGCAGAAGTCCATCACCACCATCGATGAAACGGGCCTGCGCCAGACCTGGATCACGCGGCGCGAAGTCGCCTGGCAGGAAATCCAGTTCGCCAAGTTCGTGCCGCTGCTGTTCTCGAAGCGGCTGGTGGTGTTCACGCAGCGCGGCCGCCCGGTAGTGTTCCAGGGCGGCACGCGTGAATTGCAGATTGCCTTCGCGAAAATCTCGCTGCTGTACCGGCGCAAGCGCTAGCACCGCCAGCGGCCGGCCACAGGTGCCGGCTCAGGCAGCCAGCGATACCGATACCGGCGCGTTGGCCTCGCAGGCATCCAGCGCCCGTGCCAGGCGTTCGATGCCCTGGTTGATCAGGCCTTCGTTCATGGTGGCGAACGACATGCGCATGGCGTTCAGGTCGGCCTGCTGCGGATCGGCGTAGAACACCTTGCCGGGCACGTAGACAATGCCCTGCTCGATGGCATACGGCAGCAGCCGCGTGGCATCGACCTCGCCATTCAGGCGCCCCCAGAAAAACATGCCGCCCTCGGGCTTGCGATACGTGACGCGGCCCGCCAGGTATTGGTCCAGCGCCTGCGCCAGCGCGTCGCAGCGCGCGCCATAGGCGACGCGGATGCGCGGCACATGCTGCTCGTAGCGGCCGCTGGACAGGTACTGGGCCACCACTTCCTGGATCCAGGCCGACGAAGCCATGTCGTCGGCGGCCTTGGCGCCCACGCAGCGGCGGCGCACCTCGGCCGGTGCCACCAGCCAGCCTATGCGCAAGGCCGGCGCCATGGTCTTGGACATGGTCGAGATATACACCGCCCAGTGGCGCGCCGGGCCTTCGGCCAGCGCCGCGATGGGCGGCACTTGCTCGCCGGCGAAGCGCAATTCGCCATAGGGGTCGTCTTCGACGATCAGGAACTGGTGCTTGACGGCCAGTTCCAGCAGGCGCAGGCGGCGCTGCCGGCTGATGGTGGCGCCGCACGGGTTCGAGAATGACGCCACCACGCAGACGATCTTGGGCTTGAGCCGCGCGGCCATGTCGTCCAGGGCGTCGATGTCAATACCTTCCGGCCCGGATGCCACCGGGTGAACGGTGGCGCCGGTATAGCGCAGCGCCTGCACCGAATTGGGAAACGCCGGGCTTTCGATGAAAGCGTGGTCGCCCGGTTGCAGCATCACCCGGCTGACCAGCGCCAGCGCCTGCTGCGATCCGCCGGTAACGGCCAGTTCGGTATCGGGGTCGCACACCAGCCCCCGCTCTGCCGTCAGGCGCGCCAGCTCGGCACGCAGGCTGGCCTGGCCGTCGATATTGGAATACTGCAGACAGGCGCCCAAGCGCGCCAGCACCTGGTTCGACGCGGTGGTCAGGCCGTCGATGTCGAACAGTTCCTGGGCGGGATAGCCGCCCGCCATGGAAATGCTGCCCGGGCGCATCGCGTACGACATCAGCGAACGAATAGGCGAGGCGGCGGGCGTCTGGAAGGGCGTGGCGAACGCGTAGCTGGGTGCTGCGGAGGGCATGGTGGAAGGCGGGACGGGCAAGGAAGAAAAAGCATCGGCGTGGCCCCTTGGCTACGCCGACGGCATAGAACCTTTAACTATGAACAAATGCCAGATGATTCTATGCCTGCCCCCAAGGGTGGTCAACGCAGGGTCGGCAGTTGTGCCCGGGCTGGCGCGCGGGCGGGGATTATGATGGCTTTTTTGTATGGAATCCCCCACAGGCATGAGCTCCCAGGACTCTATGGCGGCGCGCGTCGCGCGGTTGCAGCAGCGTATCGAGGCGGCTTGCGCGCGATCCGGCCGTGCGCCGGGCAGCGTGGCGCTGCTGCCGGTCAGCAAAACATTCGGGCCACAGGCGGTGCGCGACGCGGCCGCGTTGGGTTTTCGCCGGTTCGGCGAAAACAAGACCCAGGAAATCCGCGAAAAGGCCGGGCCCCTGGCCGACCTGGATATCCAATGGGTGATGATCGGCCACCTGCAAACCAACAAGGCCAAGGACGCCGCGCGCGACGCCTTCGAAGTGCAATCGCTGGACCGCCTGGACCTGGCCTATGCCTTGCAGCGCCGGCTGCACACCGAAGGGCGCACCCTTAATGTGCTGGTGCAAGTCAAGACTTCGCCCGAACCCAGCAAGCACGGGCTGGATATCCAGGCGGTGGAAGGCTTCCTGCGCAAGGTGGCCAGCGAATGCCCGGCGTTGCGGGTGCAGGGGCTGATGACGCTGGCGGTGCAGTCGGACGACACCGAGGCCGTACGGGCCTGCTTTCGAACGTTGCGCGAATTGCGCGACCGGTTGCGGGTAGAGGCCATCGACGGCGTGCGGCTGGACCGGCTGTCGATGGGAATGAGCGGGGATTTCGAGATCGCCATTGAAGAAGGGGCGACCGAAGTACGGATCGGCAGCGCGGTTTTCGGCGCGCGCGACTATACGTAGGACGCCGGACGCAGGCGTGTGTCCCGCTAGGGGGGTGTCGGCGGTGTCTGACTCCCGCCAGGGTGTCTGACACCGCTGCTTGCCGCTTAGTGCTTCATGGTCATGCCGTGCTGCATGCCGGGGTTGTGGCCGATGGGTTTGACTTTGAACTTGACGGCGACTTCGCCGGCGTTCTTGAACTTCAGCGTGGCGGGCACTTCGGCGCCTTCGGCGAACGGCTGCTTCAGTTTCAGGAACATGACGTGGTAGCCGCCCGGCGCGAGCTTGACCTCGCCATTGGCGGCCACGGCGATACCCTCGGGCAGGTGGCGCATGCGCGCCACGCCATTTTCAGTTTGCACGGTATGCAGTTCGACCCGCTCGGCCGCGTCGGACGTGACGGACATCAGCTGGTCGGGCGTCTTGGCGTCGTTGTCGATTTCCATGTAGCCGGCACCGTTGGCCTGGCCGGGTGCGGTGGCTCGCACCCACAGATCGTCGATCTCGACCTGGCCGACCTTGAAGTCGTTGGCCCAGGCCGAGGTGGCGGAGCACAGGCCCAGCGCGGCGACCAGCGCCCATTGACGGATTTTCATGAAAGACACCTCCGTGATGCTGCCGGCCCGCAATAGCGCCCGGCGGGTTAACGCCGCCGGACCAGGCTGCCGGCGGCCGCCAGGACCGAATCGGTCAAGGCTTCCATAGCCTGCGAGTTTACCCGCCAGTGCTGCCAATAGAGCGGCACGTCTTCCGTGGCGCGTGCGCGCAAGGGCACCAGACGGCCGGCATCAAGCTCGTTGCGGATCATCGGCAGCGGGTTCATGGTCCAGCCCAGGCCATCGAGCGTGGCCTGCACGAAGGCCCGCGACGAAGGCAGCCACCACACCGGCGGCTGCCACGCGGCATTGCCCATGACCTTGCGCGCGAACCGCGCCTGCAGCGCGTCTTTGCGGTTGAAGACCAGCACCGGCGCGCTGGCCAGCGTGCGGGCATTGACGCCCTGGGCGAAGTGGCGCGCATGGAACTCCGGCGTACAGCTGGCCACGTAGCGCATACTGCCCAACGCGTGGATGCGGCAGCCCTGCACCGGGTCGCCCAAAGCAGTCACGGCGCCCAGCACCGAGCCGTTGCGCAACAGGGCGGCGGTATGGTCCTGGTCTTCGGATTGCAGGTCCAGCGTAGCGCGGCTGCGCGCGGCGAATAGCCGGGCGGCGTCCATGAACCAGGTTTCCAGGCTGTCGTGGTTGACCGCCACCGCGATGCTGGCGTACGGCACGGCATCGCCCTCCAGGCCCAGACGGTGCAGGGCATCGTGCTCGAGCAAGGCGGCCTGCTCGGCCAATTGCACCAGCACCTGGCCATCGGGCGTGGCCACGGCCGGCACGGTGCGCTGCACCAGCAGGCGGCCCATGCGGGCTTCCAATGCCTTGACCCGCTGCGAGATCGCCGACGGCGTCACATTCAGCGCCGCCGCGGCGCGCTCGAAACTGCCTTCGCGCACTACCGCGGCCAGCGCCCGCAGATTGCCGTGGTCCAGTTTCATTGATTTAGATTTGCTTAATTACGTTAAATGAAATTAGCTTTATTTCATCTGGCAGGCAAGTCAGAATGCAATTCCCGGCCGCGGCGTTTTGCCGCGGCGTTGTTTTTCCGGACCGCCCGACCATGTTCACGCTTGCCTCGTTTCCCGCCTTGTTGACCGCCTGGGCCAGTGGCACCGCCACCGGCCTGGGGCTGTTCGCGGTGGTGGGCGCGCAAAGCGCGTTCATCCTGCGGCAGGGGCTGATGCGCGCACACCTGTTGAGCGTGCTGGCGCTGTGCGCAGCCATAGACGCGGTATTCATCTTTGCCAGCGTCTGGGGGCTGCAGGCGGTGGCGGCCTGGTTTCCCTGGCTGACGCACGCCATATTGTGGTTTGGTGTGGCGTTCCTGGCCTGGTACGCGGTGCAATCGGCGCGGCGCGCGCTGCGAGCCCAAGGCGGCCTGGTGGCCGCCCGCCAGGCCGCACCATCGCGCCGTGCGGCGCTGCTGGGGGCAGCGGGTTTCACGCTGTTGAACCCGCATTTCTGGCTGGACATCATGGTGGTGGGCTCGCTGGCCCACGGTTTCGACCAGGCGCGGCTGGCCTTCGCCGCCGGAGCGCTGACGGCCAGCCTGCTATGGCTGGCCGTGCTGGGGGTGGGGTCGCGGCTGTTCGCGCCGTGGTTCGCGGATCCCCGCGCCTGGCGCGTGCTCGACGCCGCCATCGCCGTCGTGATGGCGGGGCTGGCGGTGCGCCTGGCCTACAACGGCCTGAACTGAGCGCCACGCGCGCGCGTTGGCCAGGCCGGCCCTGGGCAAGCGGCTATTCGTACGACCGGACGTCGTCGATTACCTTGCCGTCATTGGGCAGGCCGCCCGCGTCGATCCACTGCACGTCGGCCCGCAGCTTGGTGATGTCCCGCACTGATTCGGCGATGCGCTCGGCCAGCGCGTCGGACCGCTGTTGTG
>DASPIV010000031.1:0-4698 GCA_035628955.1 Bordetella sp. | reverse complement strand
GGTGCGAAGTCGCGCGCCACATCGTAGTTGACCCCTTTCTGCACGAACGGATTGATGACCATTTCCGAGGTGTAGGCCAGCAGGATGGTGTAGCCATCGGGCGCCGCGCGCGCGGCGGCCATTGTGCCGATCGAGCCTGCGGCGCCACCCTTGTTTTCCACGATCACCGGCTGGCCCAGGTCGTCGCCCAGCTTCTTCGCGACCAACCGCGCGATGACATCGCCGGTGCCGCCTGGTCCATAGGGCACGATGATGCGCAAGGATTGATCAGGGTAAGGCGTGGCGGCACCGGCGAACGGGCTGGCCAGGGCCGCGGCCGATACTGCCGCGGCGGCGAACAGCCTGCCGGCCAGGCGCCAGCAGACCAGATAGTTTTGATGGTCTTTCATGAATGCACCCCCTTGGACGAATGTTTTTTGCTTTCCAGGACATAATTTTGATGTAATCAAATGGTTTTAAGTCATAACTATTTTGTTATTAACAAATCAGGGTTTTCCTGGAGATCGCGATGAGCCTGCTAGCCGAGAACGCGCTATTTACCAAGCTGCGGTTCAAAGATCTGCTCCTGCTGCGCGAAATTGCGGCCATGCGCTCGCTGACGGCAATAGGAGAATCCCGCGGCCTGTCGCAGCCGGCGCTGAGCCGCGCACTGCGCGATACAGAGGCCGCGCTGGGAGTTCAGGTCTTCTCGCGCGAAAAGGGCGCCCGGCTTGAGCCGACACCGATCGGGCGACAGGTTCTGGCCCGCGTCGATCTGCTGTTGGCCGATGCCGGTGCGCTACAAAGCGAACTGCGTGCCTTCCAGGAAGGCAGCGGATCGCACCTTCGCATAGGCGTCATCCCATTTGTTTCGAACACACTGCTGGAAACGCTGCTCAAGCAACTTGCCGGCGAACCCTTGCGCATGTCGGTCAGCACCTATGAGGCCTCCTCCGACCAGTTGATCGCAGCGCTGCGTCGCCAGGAACTGGACATCGTGCTCGGCCGGCTGTCGGTGGACGCGTCATCCAATGAGTTGTCGCAGGAAAAGCTGTTTACGCAAACGGCCTCCATGGTTGTCAGCGAGGCACTTTACAGGCAGCGCACGAAGCTGACCCTGGAAACCCTGTATCGGCTGCCGTGGGTGCTGCCGCCGGCGAACAGCCCCACGCGTCTGGCGTTTGTCGAAGCATTCGTCAGCCGCAATGCCGTTCCGCCCACGGCCCGCATCGAGACCACCTCGGCAAGGGTCGTACATTCGGCAATCAGCTCCGGCATCGCCGGGCTGGGCTTGCTGCCCCTGGATATCGGGCGTGAACTCGAGACCTGGGGCAGGGTCAGGTGTCTGGCGTTTCCGGCCCCGTTTCGCATGCCGACAGTCGGCCTGATCATGCTGTCGAAGAACCGCGCGCGGGCCGCGAACAGCATCGTTCGCGACGTCGTGCACCAGGCTATTGCGCAGGTCTCGGCCTACGCTTGACCCGCGGCGCCACGGCATGGGCTGGCCGCTGTCGGCCTTGAACAAGATAATATCGAGTCGGTTCCTTCGATGTACGAGTAGAATTTTCGCGTAGTGAAGAACCGAGCATCCTGCCTTGCATACCAAGGGAAGCAGATTCATGACCCAGTCAGCCGCAACGCCGCAACAAGCCCGGCCATTGCAGATTGGCGACATCACCGTCATTGACAATACCAAGCTCAAGAAGGCCGTGACGGCCGCCGCACTTGGCAACGCGATGGAGTGGTTCGACTTCGGCGTCTATGGTTTTGTGGCTTTCGCCCTGGGCAAAGTGTTCTTCCCGGACGCCTCGCCCGCGGTCCAGACCATCGCCGCGCTGGGTACGTTCTCGGTGCCATTCCTGGTCAGGCCCCTGGGAGGCGTGTTTTTCGGTGTGATGGGCGACCGCTACGGCCGCCAGAAAGTACTGTCGCTGACCATCATCATCATGGCGATCAGCACCTTCTGCATCGGGCTGATCCCGTCGTTCCACACCATCGGCCTGTGGGCCCCGGCCTTGCTGTTGCTGTGCAAACTGGCCCAGGGGTTTTCAGTGGGGGGCGAATACACGGGCGCGGCAATCTTCGTTGCCGAGTATGCGCCAGACCGCCGGCGCGGCTTCCTGGGCAGTTGGCTGGATTTCGGCTCGATAGCCGGCTTCGTGCTGGGCGCGGGCATGGTGGTGTTGCTGCAAACCCTGCTCAGCGAGCCGGTTTTCCTGGACTGGGGCTGGCGTGTGCCGTTCTTCGTGGCCGGGCCGCTGGGTCTGCTGGGCCTGTACCTGCGCCATGCCGCCGAAGAAACGCCCGCTTTTACCCAGCAACTGGAAAAGATGGAAAAAGAAGACCGCTATGCCTTGCAAGAGCGGCCCACCGTGTCCTTTCGCGAGATTTTTTCCAAGTACCGCAAGGCATTGTCCATCTGCGTAGGCATGGTGCTGGTGACGAACATCACCTATTACATGCTGCTGACCTATATGCCCACCTATCTATCGAGCAGCCTGGGCTATTCCGAAGAACATGGCGTGCTGATCATCGTCGTGGTCATGATAGGGATGCTGTTCGTGCAACCAGTGGTGGGCTTTGCCAGTGACAAGATCGGCCGCAAGCCCTTTCTGCTGGCTGGCAGCGTAGGCCTGCTGGTGTTGTCGCTACCCGCTTTCAAGTTCATCGGCAGCGACAATACCGGGCTGATTTTCCTGGGTCTGCTGTTCATTGCCGTGCTGCTGAACTGCCTGACCGGCGTAATGGCATCCACGCTGCCCGCGCTGTTTCCCACCCGCATCCGTTACAGCGCACTGGCGAGTTCCTTCAATATCGCGATCATCGTCGCCGGCCTGACGCCCACTGTGTCCGCGTGGCTGGTCGAAGAAACCGGCAATCTGATGATGCCCGCCTTCTACCTGATGGCGGCGGCCGCCATCGGCCTGGTTACGTCGTTCTTCCTGCCCGAGACCGCCAACCGGCCGATGCGCGGCGATACGCCGAACGCGTCCAGCAGCCATGAGGCCCAGGCCCTGCTGCAGCAAGCCTATGAGCACATCGAGCAGACCCTGGCGGATCTCGACACCGAGATCGCGACGCTGGAAGAGCAGCTCGAAGCGCTGCGGCAGCGCCGCCAACGCCTTGCGGATCGACACCCCCATCTGGAATGAACCGCCCTGTTCCAGCCTGCCTTCCGGACGCCCTCACAAGAACGACTCAAGAGACTCAATGACAAGCGCAGCACCTGCTTGGCTCATGCCCGTAGTGGCAATTTTCACCCTGCAAACCACCTCTTCGTTTCTGACCCGGCTGATTCCCATCATTGCCCCGGCCATGTCCGACGATTTCGGGTGGAACGGCAGCTCTATCGGTTACCTGACCGCCAGCAATTCGCTGGGGGGACTTGCCATTCTGGTCGTGGGTTCCGGGTTGCTAAGGCAGATAGGCGGGATGCGCACGCTGCAGCTTACCTTGTGCGTGGGCGCGGCCGGCATGGCGTTCCTGCTGTATCCCAGCGTGGGCATCGCCCTGGCGGCCTGTTTTGTCATGGGCCTGAGCAACGGCGCCGCCAACCCGGCCGGCAGCGAGGTCCTGCAGCGATTCTCACCGCCGGGCAAACGCAACCTGATGTTCTCGATCAAGCAGGCCGGGGTTCCTTTGGGCGGCGTAATAGCGGGGCTGCTTATTCCCGTGGTGGTCGCGGTAGCCGGGTGGCGTCTTGCCCTTTTCTTCTGCGCACTCGTCGTATTGCTGCCAACCATGCTTACCTGGCGGCTCAGCGCCAGCCTGGACGAAGCTCCGACAAAGAAAGGCCGCAAGCTGCCCCGGCCCACATTGCAGTCCCTGCGTACGCTCAGCGTGCCCCTGGCGTCATTGGCGCACAACCGGGGCCTGCTCAAGATGTCGGTGGTGGGCAGCCTTTTTGCCGTATCCCAGAGCTGCTGGTTTACCTTCACCGTCATCTACCTGATAGACGGCCTGGGCTTTTCTCTGGGCCTGGCCGGCGCGGTGTTCGCCGTGATGCAAGCAGGCGGTGTAATCGGCCGCATTGCCTTGGGCTGGCTGTCGGATTATTTGCGCTCGGCCACGGCAGCCCTGTCGATCGCGGCCATTCTTTCCGCCACCACGACAGCATTGCTGGGGCTGACCAGCCCTGCATGGCCGTTATGGGCCATTATCGTCCTGGCGTTTGTCGCGGGGTGCTCGGCGGCAAGCTGGAATGGCGTGCAAATTGCGGAAGTGGCGCGACGGTCGCCGCCCCGCCTGATCTCTGAAACCGCCGCGGGGTCCAGCATTTTGATCAACCTGACCAATATGCTGGCGCCCACGGCTTTCGCGGCATTCGTGGCCCTTAGCGGAAGCTACGAATACGCCTTCATCTGCGCCGGGGCATGTTCACTGCTGGTGCTGGTATTTCTGCCGCGCGAGCCGCGCGGCGATTCCGGCACGCCTGGGCGCGCCCGCTCAGCCTGAAACCCGATAAAACCCACGCTGCGGGCGTGGCACACCGTTGCGGGGGGTCAGCCGCCGAATGTCTCGGCATACAGCTCGCGCAGCCAGTCTATGAAGACCCGGACCCTTGGCGAAAGCTGACGATGAGAAGGATAAAGGGCGCTGACAGGAAGATCGGGGCAGGCCCATTCCGGCAACACCTGAACCAGCCGCCCCGCCTTGAGATGCTCTTCCAATCGGAACCGCGGCACCTGTATCAGCCCGCAGCCGGCTAGCGCAGCGCTC
>DASPIV010000030.1:0-3086 GCA_035628955.1 Bordetella sp. | reverse complement strand
GTTCCTGCGCGACGGCATGCCCCCGGTTTCCGCGAATCTGGGCAAAGCGACGCTGGCGCGGCCAGAGCGCATTCGCCAGCCCGCGTTGGGGCATACCCTGGAGCAGATTGCCGCACAGGGTGTCCGTGCCTTCTATGAAGGCGAGCTGGGCGCAGCGTTTCTTTGCTCGCACCACGAACGCGGCGGCATACTCCAGCGCGAAGACCTGCTGGCCGTGACGCCGGCCTTCGTCGAACCTCGTGCGCTCGCATACCGCGATGCACGTATCCTGGCGCCCCGGGCGCCGTGCGGTGCGCTTACGGAATTGCAGATACTGAACGTCTGGCAAGCGCTGTATCCCGATCCCGCCATAGTCCGCTTCGATGCCGAGGCCTTGCGGCGGCTGGCCGAGGCGAGCTGGCACGCGTTTGCCGACCGCTATCACTGGCTTGGCGATCCCGCTTTCGTGCCGGTTCCAGAGACCGGCCTGCTTTCGCAACGCTATGCCGAGAGCATCGCGCAGTCCATTCTGTCTGGCGATTCGCCGCCACGGGTATCGGCACCCGAAAACGGCCCTGCCGAGACGCCCTGGAATTACTTCGCGCGGCATGCCGCTCATGATCCCTGGGCCTTCGAGGCCGCGGGCACCGCTCGCCCGCAGTGGGCCCCGCAAGGCGCAAGCTCGCCCACGGCGGGCACGACGCATGTCTCGGTCACCGATAACCAGGGGATGTCGGTAGCCATCACCCACACGGCCGCCAATCACTGTGGCGCCAAGGTGGTCTGCGAGCGAACCGGCCTGCTTTTTGACGCGGCGATGGGTTGGTTCAACGCCTGCCCGGACGCCGCTAATAGCATCGCCGGCGGCAAGCGGCCCTTGGCCAATATGGGGCCGGTCCTGCTGGAGCGCAATGGCGGCTATGCGGCCATCGGGGCGCCCGGCGGGCGTCGGATCATCGATGCCGTTGTGCAGGTCGTCATCAATCTGGTGGATGGCGCGATGGACGCCGAAGCGGCGCTCTCCGCGCCGCGCATCGACGCCAGCGGCACGGGGCTACTCTATTCGGAACGCCTGCGCGGTTTGGTGGAAACCTTGCCGCAGTACTTCGATCCCGCTCTGCAGGTCGATGAGCAGCATCAAGGATATGGCTACGAACTGGCGCGCCCCCTCGTTACCCTGCATGACGGCACTTACGCGCATGCGGCGGTCGACCCCTTCAGCCGAGGTTACGCGCAAGCCCTCACATGATTCATACCAACGCTTATACGGAACGACCGTTTCCGCCATCGCTGTGGCATGCGACCGCCACGCCGGCCGCCCCGGACGAACCATTGCAGGCTGATCGCAACGTCGATGTAGCCATCGTCGGTGCTGGTTTTACCGGGCTGTCGGCGGCGCTGCATCTGGCTCAGCGCGGGGTGAATGTATGTGTGCTCGAGGCCGAGCAAGTCGGATGGGGGGCCTCCGGCCGCAATGGCGGACAGGTCATTCCCGGGTTGAAATACGACCCGGATGACATTGCGCGGAAGTTTGGCCAGGATGCGGATTCGCTGATCGAATTGGCCGGGACCGCGGCCGACACTGTGTTCGGCTTGATCGAGCAATTCAATATACCCTGCGATGCCGTACGCAAGGGGTGGATACAGACAGCGCATTCGCCGGCGATGATGCGGCTTGTCGAGAAGCGCGCGCGCCAATGGGAACGCCGCGGCGCCCCAATCGAACTACTCGATCGCGACGCCGTTGCGCAGCGCACCGGCACGCGCAATTTCGTTGGGGGCTGGGTCGATTACCGGGCCGGCAGCGTACAGCCCTTGAGCTATGCGCGCGGGCTGGCCGCCGCGGCCCGCAACCAGGGCGCCTCGATCTACGGGCAGACGCGAGTCGCCGCGCTCGGGCGCGGTGGCCGCGGCTGGACGGTCACCACTCAGGCGGGGTGTAAGGTAAACGCCGAGCGGGTGCTGCTCGCCACGAATGCGTATAGCGATGCACTGTGGCCGGGGTTGCGCCGCTCGATATTGGCCGCCACCAGCTATCTCGTGGCCACCAAGCCGCTGTCGGCCGAGCAGGGGCGGTCCATCCTCGAAGGGGGCGAAGTCTCGTCCGACTCCAGGCGGCTGCTGGTTTACTTCCGCCGCGATGCGGACGGGCGCCTGGTGCTGGGTGGGCGCGGACCATTTTCCGACCCCCACTCGCCCGCGCAGTGGCGCCATGTCGAGCGTGCGCTGCACCTGCTCTTTCCCCAGCTGGCAGGCGTGGGTTTCGACTATCGTTGGGCCGGGCGCCTGGCGATCACGGCCGATGGGCTGCCCCATGTGCATGAGCCGGCGCCAGGGCTGAACGTGGTCCTTGGCTACAACGGCCGCGGCGTTGCGCTGGCTACAGCCTTGGGCAAGATGATCGCCTGGTATATCGCCGCCGGATCCCACAGCAGGCCGCTGCCTTATCCGGTGACCCCTATCGTCCGTATCCCCGGCCACGGCCTCCAACGGGTCTACATGGCCGCCGGCGTTGCCTGGTATCGCCTGCTGGACGCGCTCTCCTGACACAGGCTTGCAGTACCTTGTGCCGGCGACCTGCCTACCAGCGATACCGCAGGGTCGCCAGCACGGTGCGCTCGGCGCCCCAATAGCAACTCAGTGGGCCCAGGCAGGTGGCGACATACTCCTTGTCGAATACGTTCGAGACATTCAGGGCCACTTGTGCGCCGCGCAGCGAAGAATCCAGCCGACCCAAGTCATAACGCAATGCCATGTCCACCAGCGTGACGGCAGGAATGGCGAACTGGTTGCCGTTATCGCCATAGCTGCTGCCTCGATACGTGGCGCCCGCCCCCACGCCCAGGCCGCTCAGCGTACCGGCCTGCACGGTGTAATCGAGCCACAGGCCGGCCTGATGCCGTGGCACGAAAGCCATCTGGTTGCCGCGCTGGCCGGTGGTATCGGCAGTGTTGGTGCGCCGAATCTCGCTATGTGTATAGGCGTACGACGCCGTCAGGTCGAGCCCGCGGGCCAATGCAGCCTTGGCTTCGAGCTCCAGCCCTTGCAGCCGCACTGCGCCGGTTTGTGCACTGAAGCTGGTGTTGGCCGGGTCGGGGGCAAGCACA
>DASPIV010000029.1:0-3575 GCA_035628955.1 Bordetella sp. | reverse complement strand
AGCTGGCCGGCCTGTAGCTGTGCTGTCGCTGCTTGCGCGCTGCGCGCGGTGGTAAGGTGAAGGCTGATTGCACCGGTGCGACACATCGCCGGCGCAGTTCAATCGCAAGGAGCATCCCATGACCTATGACCTGTGGTATTGGGACGGCATTCCGGGCAGGGGCGAGTTCGTGCGCCTGGCACTGGAAGCCGCAGGCATTCCCTACCGTGAATGCGCCCGCCAGCCGGGCGCCACCGGGCAGACGCTGGCCGATGACATGCAGGCGCCCCGCAAACATCCGCCGTTCGCCCCGCCGTATCTGGTGGCGGGCCAGCTCACGCTGGCGCAAACCGCCAATATCCTGCTTTACCTGGGCGACAAGCACGGTCTGGCGCCCGCCAGCGCGGCCGGGCGCTACTGGACCAACCAGTTGCAATTGACCATCGCCGACATGGTGGCCGAGGCCCACGATGCTCATCACCCGGTGGCCGCCAGCGATTACTACGAAGATCAGCGCGACGAGGCGCTGCGCCGCGCCGCCAATTTCCGCGCCGAGCGCATTCCTAAGTTCCTGGCCTATTTCGAGCGGGTGCTGCAAGACCGTGGCCATTGGCTGGCGGGAGGGCGCCGCTGGTCGTATGCCGACCTGTCGCTGTTCCATTTGGTCGATGGCTTGCTGTATGCCTTTCCGCGCCGCATGGGCACGGTGGCGGGCGACTATCCCCAGGTCATGGCGCTGCATGCGCGGGTGGCGGCCTTGCCGGCGCTGCAGGCGTACTTCTCCAGCGGCCGGCGCCTTCCGTTCGGCGACGGCATTTTCCGCTACTACCCCGAACTGGACGGCGATTAGGCAGGGGCCGCCGTCACGGCCCGATACGCCTCGCGCCAAGCCAGGCCGGCACGCGTGTCGGCGCGCGGCAGGTATTCGCAACCGATCCACCCGGCATAACCGCCGTCGGTCAGGGTGCGCAACGCCCGCGCCACGGCTGGATCAGCCGGATCGGGTTCGTGGCGCCCCTGCGGATGGGCGAATTGCACGTGGTGTACCCATGGCAGGACAGCGCGCAAGGCGCAGTCCAGGTCCAGGCTTTCTCGCTGGCAGTGATAGAAATCGAACTGCAGGCGTACCGCCGGATGCCCGACCTGGGCAATGATCTGCGCCGCCTGCTCGGGCAGGTAATAGAAATAGCCCGGCATGTCGTGCCGGTTCAGCGCCTCCAGTGTCAGCGTGATGCCGTCGCGCGCAGCCAGCGGTGCCGCGCGCTGCAGGTTGCGTACCAGTGTAGCCTGGCAGTCGGCCTGCGTAGCGCCTTCGGGCGGGCGTCCCGCCATGGCATGGATGCTGCGGCATCCCGTGGCCTGGCATACCGCCAGGGCCTGCGCCAGTGCGGCATCGAAATCCGCCTCGCGGCCAGGCAGGCAAGCCAGGCCTTTTTCTCCTTCCGGGCCGGGAGGTGTGTTCACCAGTACCAGCGCCATGCCGTGCGCCTGCAGCAGCGCGGCCAGTTCGGCGGGAGGCCGGTCGTATGGAAACAGGATTTCAGCCCCCGTGAAGCCGTCGCGGGCCGCCTCTTCGATGCGTTGCGCCAACGGTAAGCCGGGATACAACAGGGAAAGGTTCGCAGCCAGTTTCATGGAGTCCTCGAGGAATGTGGAGAATTTTCCACATATTGGTGGATGCCGAGTAATGCTTATTGAGACCTACGCAGAATTACGATTAAATGCGAAGAAAGTGATACATTAAATTTCCAATCGCATCAATTGTTATCGCTATTCGGTAGCTGCTAAAAGGGAATGCACCATGGCATTGCTAGGGTTTCACCGCATGTTGGGCAATCGCAAGCGGCGCCACGCTGAAATGTTGGGGCAAATGGCGGCCCTCGATAAGGCCCAGGCCGTCATCGAATTCGATTTGCAGGGCCATGTACTGGCCGCGAACCCTAATTTCCTGGACACCATGGGTTACCGCTGGGACGAAATCCAGGGTTGCCATCATGCCATGTTCGTGGACGCGGCCGAGCGCGAGTCGCCCCGCTACCACGAGTTCTGGCGCAAACTCGGCGCGGGCCAGTATGACGCGGGGCGTTATCGCCGCCTGGCCAAGGGTGGGCGCGAGGTCTGGCTGCAGGCCAGCTACAACCCCATCCTGGATGGCCACGGCCAGCCATGCAGGGTGGTGAAGTACGCCACCGACATTACCGACCAGCAGCGTCAGAACGACGACATGGCCGGGCAGCTCGAGGCCATCTCGAAAGTGCAGGCCATCATCGAGTTCGAACTCGACGGCACCATCATCCGTGCCAACGACTTGTTCCTGGATGCGATGGGTTACCACGCCGATGAAATCGCCGGCCGCCACCATCGCATGTTCGTGCAACCGCAAGAGCGCGAAAGCGCCAGCTATGCCGGCTTCTGGAAAAAGCTGGCCAATGGCGAACATGACGCGGGGCAGTATCTGCGCGTGGGCAAGGGCGGGCGCGAAGTGTGGATAGAAGCCAGCTACAACCCCATCCTGGATGCCGACGGCAGGCCGTTCAAGGTGGTGAAGTTCGCCACCGACATCACGCGCCGCTTCACGGCCGCCCAGACACTGCGCGTCGCCGTGCAAGGGTTGACCGAAAACGCCGGGCGCGCCGGCCAGGCCAACGAATTGGCACGCGAGGCGTCCCGGGTGGCCGAACAGGGCGGCCATACCGTGCAAAACGTAGTACGTACCATGGACGCCATCACCGAGAGTTCGCAGCGTATTTCCGAGATCATCGGCGTGATGGACAGCATTGCGTTCCAGACCAACATCCTGGCGCTCAATGCCGCCGTCGAGGCGGCCCGTGCCGGGACGCATGGCAAGGGGTTCGCGGTGGTGGCCGCCGAAGTGCGCAACCTGGCGCAGAACAGCGCGGCGGCAGCCAAAGAGATCAAGGACCTGATCACCGCCTCGGTCGAGCAGATCCGCAGCGGCGCCAGCCTGGTGCAGTCGGCCGGTTCCACGATGGGCGATATCGTGGCGTCGTCGCGCCGGGTTACCGACATCATGGGCGAAGTGGTGGGTGTGTCGCTGGCCCAGTCCCGAACGCTGGGCGAGGTCACCGAAGACATCACGCTGAGCAGTGCGGCGGCGCAGGCCCGGCACCTGGCCCCGATCGCCATCGCGCCCTCGCGGGCGCCGGCGCGCCGGGCGGCCTGATCTGCCTTATTGCAGCGTGATGTTGCGTTCTTTGGGGGGATTTCACCTCGGGGTCGTGCAAAGCCTGGTGCTGCTGGCACAATAGCCCGATGGATCCTCTGCACACCGTACTGCTTACCGTGGGGCTGTTTGCCTTCACTTTTCTCAGCCCCGGCCCGAACCTGCTGGTGGTGGTGCAGACCAGCCTAGCCTCGGGGCGGGGGGCGGGCGCCATGACCGGGTTGGGGGTCGCCACCGGCGACGCCATTTATTCCGGACTGGGTTTGTTCGGCATGGCAACCCTGATCACGGCGGGCGGCACCTTGTTCACCGTTATCCAGATGGTGGGCGGCGCTTATCTGCTCTGGTATGGCTGGCGGCTGTTGCGCGGTACGCGCGCGCTGGACCTGCATGCCATGCCGGCGCCGCGGCG
>DASPIV010000028.1:0-3647 GCA_035628955.1 Bordetella sp. | reverse complement strand
TGCTCAGCAGGGGTAGGTCGGGCAACATGGGATCGGGCCGGGAGCCGGTGGTCGCCATCACTTTCAGGCGCCCCGAATTGATGAACGACTTCGCCGCGGCGGGCGAGGTAATCATGAAATCGACCAGGCCCGCCACCACGTCGTTCAATGCCTGTCCGGCACCCTTGTAGGGCACATGCAGCATCTCGGTCTGCGTCATCGAGGCCAGCAGTTCCCCCGCCAGGTGCGAAGTCGTACCCAGCCCGGCCGATGCAAACTGCACCCTGCCGGCAGACTGTTTCGCCTGCTGGATCAACTCCGCCGGATTCCGCGCGCTTGTAGCGGGCCCCGTCACCAGGACATTGGCAGTCTGCCCAAGCATGGCGATGGGAATGAAATCCTTGAACGGGTCGAAAGGCAGGTCGCGCCCCATGTAGGGGGTGACAGCCAGCATGGTGGGGGTGGCGAACAACCACGTATATCCATCGGCGGGCGCCTTGGCCACGGAATCCTGCGCAATGATGCCGCCCGCGGAAGGTTTGAACTCCACCACCACGGGTTGCCCCAAGGCACGGCCGACGCTGTCGGCCATGATCCGCGCCAGGATATCGGGCGCGCCGCCAGGCGACTGGCCCAGCACCAGATGAATGCTGCGGGTGGGGTAGCCATCCGCATCCTGTCCCGAGGCCGCCATTGCACCAGCCGCGGCCATCGACCACATCAAGGCGGCTATCCATCGTCGCGCCAGCTTGCTCTTGAGCATAGGTGTCTCCCTCTTTGTTCTCGTCATGCCTGAAAGCATTGTCCGCCGCCATTTCTATCTGGAATAATGAATCTTTATGATTATTTTATCCGTTTTAGCTATACCTAAATGGAATGATCCCCGAACTCACCCCCTTCACCGCCAAGGCTTTGCGGCGGCTGCGCCTGCGGCACCTGGAATTGCTGCATCACCTGGGCAGTGTCTCGACAGTGCGTCGGGCCGCTGAATTGTTGAGCCTGTCCCAGCCGGCAACGACGAAAATGATCCAGGAGATCGAAGATGTCTGCGGCACTCCGCTATTTCTGCGCGGCCGGCGAGGCATCGAGCCGAATGCGCAAGGCGCGTTGCTGATCCGCTATGCCAGCCATGTCGTCCACCAGATCGGCAATGCCGGCCAGCAAATGCAGGCCCTGGAAAAGGGTGGGTCCGTCTTGCTGAAAATCGGCGCGTCTTCGACGATGCCGCTGCTGGCCCGCGCCACCGCGCGTTTGCGCGTACAGATGCCTCATCTGATCATGCAGGTCACAGACGAACCACCCCGCCATTTCATGGCACGGCTCATGAACGGCGAACTCGATTGCGCCCTTGCGCCACTGCCGCCGGAAACCCTGGCCAGCCCTGACGCGGACAAGCTCCAGTTGACGCATATCTGCGACGATCACTTGTGCGTCGTCGCATCGCCCACCCATCGGTTCGCCAAGAAAAAAGGCCTGGCCTGGGGAGACCTGATCGCCGAGCCCTGGGTGATGTCGCCCCCCGCCGCCCTTACCCGGCGCACCTTCATTGATATCTGCCTGCAAGAACAGGTCACCCCGCCGCCACCCGCCATCGAATGCGTATCGTTTGGATCGGTGCGCTGGCTGTTGCACTTCGATCGGTCGCTGCTGGCATTGATGCGCTATCACCAGGCCAGGGCCGAGGCCGAAGCCGGCCTGATCGCCATCCTGCCCGTGAAGCCGGTAGTGCAGTTGCCGCCGATATCGTTGATCACGCGCCGGGATACCTCGGCCGAACCCGGCATCATCGACGCGTTGCTGGCCGCACTGCGGCATACGGATTAGCAGGGGCCATTGCGCCGGTTCCCCTGCCGCTAGGGCTGGTCGCGCAATGCGGCCTCTCCGGCATCCGACACCTCGGCCCATTTCTTGTCGGGCGAGGCGTGCGCAACGTAGTTGTCGTGCCAGTTCCACCACTTGTAGGTCGGGGTCTGGGGATAGCCTGCCGGGGAATCTTCCCAGCTTTCCTGCCGCCCCAGCGGCGTGATGTCCAGGTAGTTCCAGGTACTGCCCATTTGCTCGTCGCCACGCTTGTTGACAAAGTAGGTGCGGAACACGCCGCCGCTATCGTCGCGATAGAACACATTGGTGCCATGCCACTCGGCCACGCCGAAGTCGGCATCGAAGCCATCGACAATGGAAAACCACGGCATCTGCCAGCCCATTCTCGCTTTCAGACGCGCGATGTCAGCCTGGGGCGCACGCGAAACGAAGGCCAGGGTCGTGTCGCGTGCGTTCAGATGGGCGACGTGGGCAACCTGGTCCGCCACCAGCGAACAACCTCGGCAGGCATGGTCGGGCCAGCCGAACACTCCCGGCTCGAAGAAGGCGCGATACACAATCAACTGACGCCGGCCGTCGAACAAGTCGAGCAGGCTGGCCTTGCCCGCCGGGCCCTCGAACATATAGTCTGCCTGTACGGCCATCCATGGCATGCGCCGGCGCTCGGCCGCCAGCGCGTCGCGGGCACGGGTGTGGGCCTTCTCTTTTACCAGCAAGTGCTGGCGGGCAGCTTCCCATTCCTGCGGCGACACGATAGGCGGGTGGTTCATGCCGGCTGGCTCGCCTTCGCGGGCCATCTCGTTTAACGTGGACATGGTGGTGACTCCTGGGTTGCGCGACGTCCGCCCTGGCGGCCGAAGCAAGCTACGGTTCGCAAAGTGCCGCGGCTAGCGGCATAAAAGCCAGTATCGTGCTGCAAGACCCGCACCGGGGAGTAACAAGTGTGTCGACATTGCCGCCGCACGGCGATATCTTGTCCATTGATGCTCGATCCGTTCACCACACAGGAAGGCCCGCCATGCGTATTTTCGTCGTCACCCTTGGCCTCGCGCTGTCTGCCCACGGCGCCCAGGCGCAATCCGCCCAGCCCGACTGCGCCAATGCCCAAGATCAGGCAACCATGAGCGCCTGCGCCGCCGCCGATTACAAACAAGCCGATGCCGTGTTGAACGCGACCTACAAGCAGGCGGCCGCGCGGCTGAAAGACGACACAGACCAGCATCAACGGCTGGTTGCCGCGCAGCGTGCCTGGATAGCATTCCGGGACGCCGAATGCGCCTTTGCGGCGGGCTCATCGGAAGGCGGTTCGGCCTACCCCATGCTGCTTGCCCAGTGCCGGGCCACGCTGACCACGCAGCGCACGGCCGGACTGCAGGCGCACATGAAATGCGAGGAAGGATCGCTGGATTGCCCGATCCCTGCCGATTGATCCCGGGTCTGTTCAGCCAGCCCCGGCAGGCTATGGCAGCCTGGCACAATGCATCCCGCTACGAATTGAAGCCCATGGGCAGTACATCGCCCTCGACGCATGCCACCAGCGCGTCACCCTGCCCGGCCTCGACCGAGTAGCCACCCGTGAAATCGGAAAACGCCGGCAGTACGGTCATTGGCGGCCTCATCCAGAATACGGGCCAGCTACGCGGCACGCCCGGCACGCGCGTCGTGGGGTGCACGTGGCCCGCGATCACATGACGGCCTTGCGGATCGGCCTGCGGCAGGTGGCGAAACAGAAACGGGCCATCACCGCAGGCTTCGCCCAACTGCCGCACCCCCAGCGACGCGCGGCCCAAGGCGCGATCATGGTTGCCGGTCAGCGCCGCCACATCCAGGGCGGCATGCCGCTGCCG
>DASPIV010000027.1:0-3052 GCA_035628955.1 Bordetella sp. | reverse complement strand
GCCTGTGGCAATACGATGCGCCGCATCGCCTGCGCCGACGTCATGTTGAGCGCGATGGACGCTTCCCGCTGCCCCGGCGCCACAGCCAGGATGGCGCCACGCACTACTTCGGCGCCATAGGCGCCGGCATTGGCGGCCAGCACGACGATACCCACCGTCACGGCGGGCAGCTTCAGGCCGAACAGCGGCAGCACGTAGTAGAACCAGAACAACTGCACCAGCGCCGATGTGCCGCGAAAGACCTCGACATACGCCAGGGCCGGCCAATTCAGCCAGCGATGCGACGACAGCCGCGCCAAGCCCGCGGCCAGCGCCAGCGGCACCGCCAGCAGGGCTGCCCCCACCGTGATGCGCAGCGTTACCCACAAGCCATCGAGCAGCGGCGGCAGCAGCGCCGCGTAGCCTTGCATCGAGACCGCCATGCCTTACTGGCTACCCGCGGCGCACAACTTGGCCGCGGTCACATCGCCAGGCAGTTCGTTTTTAGTGAAGCCGAATGGCTGCACCACCTTGGCATGCTCTTCCGTACCGATGAACTTGGCCAGTTCGGCGTTGAACGCGTCGACGAACTCCTGGTCGTCCTTGCGGAAAGCAAAGGCGCCATAGCCACGTACGCTCTTGCCGTCGATGACGGGATCGGTAAAGGGGTCGGCCTTCTCAAGGTCGCCGGTGGCGCTCTTGTTCATCAGGTCGTTGACGGTCATGGCGGTGGCGGCATAGGCGTCGGCCCGGCCTGCCTGTACGCCGGACAGCGCGCTGACCACATCGGGAAACACCACCACCCGGTCGACCGGAATGTCCATCTTGCGGGCGTATTCGCTTTCAATCGCGCCCACCACGACGCCCAGCCGGACGTCGTCCTGCTTGGCCACATCTTCGTAGCTGTGCAGGTTCTTGGGGTTGCCCTTCTGAACCAGGAACGACTCGCCCACGCCATAGGTGGGGTTCGAGAAAGCCGCCTGCTGGCAGCGTTCGGGCGTCACGTACATGCCGGCCGCGATGATATCGAACCGCTTGGCCTGCAGGCCCGGGATAAGCGAGCCGAATTCAGTCAGCACCCCTTCCACTTCGTTGATGCCCATGCGCTTGAGCACGATCCGCGCGATTTCCACCGCTTCGCCGGTGATGCGATTCTGGCTGCTGTCCATATAGGCATAGGGCGCCTCGTTCGCATAGCCGATGCGGACCTTGCCGGCGGCTTTGGCGGCCGCCAGAGTGCTCTGGGCCTCCGGCGGATTGCTGGCGGCGGGCTTGGCCGCCTGGTCATCCGAGCCGGAATCGGAGCACGCCGCCATCAATCCGAGACTCAGCGCCAGTACGGCCCACTTCGTCGTGTTCAGAATGTGTGTCATGCGCCACTCCCTTTGAAAATATTTATGTACAAAACCAATTCACGCGAAATAGTACGTCAATTAATTATTTCAGCACAAAGTATATAGCGACAAAAAAGCAGGCCGCCGGCCTGCCTCATACTCCTGCGAACTCAGCCAGGACAGGCGCGGCAGCCCAGGTGGCGGCCTGCGCCCGTTGTAACGATGATGTTACTGAGCGTAGGAAAAACGTCCGTTACGTATCACGCCCATGACGCGCGCGCGCTCGTCGAACCCCTGATGGTCGGTCTTGGAGATGTTCAGCACGCCGTTGGGCACCACCAGATCGCGCGTGTTCTCAAGCGCATCGCGCAATGCCGCCCGGAATTCAGGCGTGCCCGGCTTGGCCCCCGTCTTCAAGGCCCGGCCCACTGCCGAATCGAGCAGCACCCAGGCGCCATAGGCATCGCCGGCGAACTGGGTCAGCGTATTCGGACCATGCAGGGCTTCGTATTTATCGGCGAATGCCACGGCCACGGGCTTCACCGGATTGCTGTCCGGCAATTCGCGCGCCACCACACCGGGGCCAGTGGGAAACAGCGTACCTTCTACGTCCTTGCCGCCCACTTTCAGGAATTCCAGCGTGCCAATGCCGTGGGTCTGGTAAATCGGCCCCTTGTAGCCACGTTCGACCAGGGTTTTCTGCGGCAAGGCCGCCGGCGTGCCCGACCCGGCGATCAGCACGGCGTCCGGCTTGGCCGCCATAGCCTTGAGCACCTGCCCCATCACCGATGCATCGTTGCGCTGGAAGCGTTCTTGCGCCACCAGCTTGATGTCGTTGCCCGCGGCCTTGCCGAATTCGGTCCACCAGCTATCGCCGTACGAATCGGCAAAACCGATGAAAGCAACCGTCTTGATGCGCTTGCTGCGCATGTCCTGTACCAGCGCGGTGGCCATCAATGAATCGTTCTGCGGCATCTTGAAGGCCCAGCGGCGCTTGGGATCGTCGGGCGGCTCGACAATGACGGCCGAGGCCGCCAGGGCCACCATGGGCGTGCCGGTTTCGGCCAGCACGTCCAGGCCAGCCAGGGCCGCGGCGGTGATGTTGGGGCCCACAATCGCATCGACCTTGTCTTCCGAGGTGAGTTTGCGCAGGTTCTTCACTGCCCGGCTGACATCGGTGCCGTCGTCCAGCACGATATAGCGCGCTGGCTCGCCGCCCAGGGTGGCTGGCCACAGGCGCATGGCGTTGCTGGTCTGGGCGCCGATGGCGGCGGCGGGGCCGGTGGTCGAGACATCGACCCCGATCACGATTTCGGCGCGAGCCGACCAGGACAGCATCGGCAGGATGGTGGCGGCAACTGCGGCCAGGCGTAGCAGCGGATTGGACATGGTGGATATCCGGCAAAGGGAGAAGGAAAAGGTCGCCTCAACGACCGCGCAAGGCGTTATTTTGCCCCAGGCGGGGCGTGGCTGCCTGCTTGCCGTGCCTCGTAGGCCATCGCGGCCAGCGTCAGGTCTTCCAGCGCACTGCCGACGGCTTTGAATACGGTGACCTGGCTGTCGTCGCGCCGGCCAGTTGCCTTGCCCGATATCAGGTCGGCCAAGGTTCCCCGTATGGCGGATGGCGCCAGCGTGCCGGCCTGGAATGCCGCCAGCAGGTCGCCCGCCTTGGTCGGCGCCTCGTCGGTGTCCACATAGACTTCGGCTCCGGCAAAACAGGCGGGGTCGGTTTCTTTCAT
>DASPIV010000026.1:0-6061 GCA_035628955.1 Bordetella sp. | reverse complement strand
CGCAATGCCAGGCCTTCATCGACGGCGAATACGACCGCTGGTCCTCCACCATCGACCGGCTGGGATTGAAGGCGCAATAACAACAAAACTGGCGGACGGGCAGACCGCCATTGCGATCCGGCGGGTTTTCTGGCGATAATTGCGATTAATTCGCATTACAAAATCGTCGCGACCGCGCGGCGATCGCGCCAGACTTGACGCTTGCGGCCGCTGGCAGCGCTATACGCTTTGGGCCGCGCAGACAAAGGCAAGCTTGTTGCCTTCCGGGTCGCGGCAATAGGCGGCGTAGAAATCCGGCGCATACCAGGTGCGCAGCCCCGGCTGCCCCTCGTCGCGGCCGCCCGCTTCCACCGCCAGTGTCCAGCAGCGGTCGACCACGTCGCACGAGGCGGCCTCAAAGCTGACCTGGGCGCCGTTGCCCCAGGTCGCCGGCAGGCCATTGAACGGCTGGCCCACCACGAACGACGGCCAGCGCTGTGCCGGCGGGCGCCAGATCACGCCGGCCGGTCCGGCCGTCTCGATTCCGTTCTGGCGCACCAGGCCCAGCGGGGCCAGCACGGCGTCGTAAAACAATACCAGGCGTTGCCAGTCGCGCGCGCCGATCTGGATATGGGTATACATGGAACCCTTCCGCTTGTCGGGATCGCCCTAGGCGGGCTGGGTGCGCGCCTGTTCGATCAGTGTGTCGGCCTGCCGCCGCATATCGTCTTCCACGGTGCGCAGCGTGATCCATTCGTCGAACTTGTCCGGCTCCAGCACATTGTTGGCTTCATAGAAGTCCATCACCGCGGTATGGGCTTCGTGCCACAAACGCATGGCGGCTTGTACGTCATTGATGTCGGTCATGGTGAGCTCCTGAGCAAGACGACGAAGGCGGCCCTGCGCAAGTAGTGTTCCCATGCAATCAAACGCGAAGCTAGCCAGCCCCGCACGGCGCGCGACGCGTAATTCTTACCAAGTGTGCAAGCTCGGCAGCACATGTCGCTTTTTCATACAAGAGATATTGCCACTTTCAAGATCGCCCTGATAAGATTGCAGCCGCGGGTATTTACCTACCCACCTCTTCCATCTTCACATCCACCAGGGAGGCGTCCGATGTCCGTAGTCCGCACCGCTATCCCCAGCGTGGCCTCGCGACACTATTAAGTCGTCGCTGGCGCTGGGCCGCCCGCCAGTCGTTACTGGCACGTAAGCACGCGCTTACGGCAGGCTCCCGCCCGTTCCAGGCACTTGTTTTTCCGCATGCCGGCTGACCGCCGGCACGCTCAGTGGCCTGTTCCTTTTGCTTCCGACCAAAGTCCCGGCGCGCGCCAAGCGCCGGGCCGTGATAAATGAATCGAAGAAAAATCGACTTGCGCGGACAGGCCTTCAAGGATGTCCTGGGCTTTACCTTCCGGCACTGGGGCGAGCAGCCCTGGCGCATTTTGCTGATCGTGGTGCTGGTGCTGCTGTCGGCCATGGCCGATGTGCTGACGCCCTTGTACGCCGGCCGGCTGATCGACGCCGTGGCGTCCGGCGTGGCCGACGGCCCG
The DNA here is from genome assembly GCA_035628955.1 of Bordetella sp. Classification (GTDB taxonomy): domain Bacteria; phylum Pseudomonadota; class Gammaproteobacteria; order Burkholderiales; family Burkholderiaceae_B; genus Bordetella_A. The sequence continues at coordinate 4,529 of DASPIV010000026.1, read as the reverse complement.
GCCGCCTGGGACATGGCCGCGGCCTCGTTCTGGACGCTGGCTGCGCTGGGCCTGGCCAGCACCGTCCTGCTGCAGCTGGTGTACTTCAACATCATCGCGCTGACCCTCAAGATGATGAGTGGGATTGCGGCGCGGGCATTCCACCGCGTGCAACGCCTGTCGACCGACTGGCATGCCGACAGCTTCGCCGGCTCGACGGTGCGCAAGATCACGCGCGGCATGTGGGCGCTGGACCTGCTCAACGACACGCTGCTGGTGGCGCTGCTGCCGTCGCTGGCCATGCTGGTGGGCGCGACCGTGGTGTTGGGCTGGCACTGGCCCGTCATGGGTGCCGTGGTCGGCGTGGGCTCGCTGTTGTATGTGCTGGTGACGGCGGCGCTGTCGCTGGGCTTCGTGGCACCGGCCGCGCGCCTGGGCAATGCCTGGGACACCCGGCTGGGCGGCGTACTGGCCGACGCCATCACCTGCAATCCGGTGGTCAAGGCCTTTGGCGCCGAACAGCGCGAAGAAGGCCGGCTGGGGCGGATACTGGGCAAATGGCGCCACCGCACGCGGCGCGGCTGGGTGCGCGGCTCGGTCAACGGAGGGGTACAGGGCGTCATGCTGGCGGCCATGCAGGCGGCCATCCTGGGTTCGGCGCTGTTGCTGTGGACACGGGGCCAGGCCAGCGTGGGCGACATCACTTTCGCGCTGACCATGTTCTTCATCCTGCAAGGCTATCTGCGCGACATAGGCATGCACATCCGCAACCTGCAGCGTTCGGTCAACGACATGGAAGAACTGGTGGCGCTGCATGCCCAACCCCTGGATGTGGACGACGCGCCCGGCGCGCAGCCCATTGCGATCGGCCGGGGCGAGATCTGCTTCGAGCACGTGACCTTCCGCTATGGCGCGCATGCCACGCCGCTGTACCACGATTTCTCGGTGCGCATCGCGCCGGGCGAACGCGTGGGGCTGGTGGGGCATTCGGGCTCGGGCAAGACCACGTTCATCAAGCTGATCCAGCGCCTGTACGACATCAACGCGGGGCGCATCGCCATCGACGGGCAGGACATCGCCCAGGTGCAGCAGGCATCGCTGCGCAGCCAGATCGCCATCGTGCAGCAAGAGCCCGTGCTGTTTCACCGTACCCTGGCCGAGAACATCGCCTATGGCCGGCCGGGCGCCAGCCGCGCCCAGATCGAGCAAGCGGCCCGGTTGGCCAGCGCGCACGACTTCATCATGGCGCTGCCCAAGGGCTATGAAACGCTGGTGGGTGAGCGCGGCGTGAAATTGTCGGGCGGCGAACGCCAGCGGGTGGCCATTGCCCGGGCCTTCCTGGCCGATGCGCCGGTATTGATCCTGGACGAGGCCACCTCCAGCCTGGATAGCGAAAGCGAGGCCTTGATCCAGCAGGCCATGGAACGCCTGATGGCCGGACGCACTACCCTGGTGGTGGCGCACCGCCTGTCTACGGTGCGCGCCATGGACCGCTTGCTGGTGCTCGAAAAGGGCCGCATCGCCGAAGAAGGCAGCCACGAGACACTGGTGCGGCGTGAAGGCGGACTGTACCGCCGCCTGCTCGAACGCCAGGCGCTGGACCTGGCACAGGGTTTGGAATTGCCGCTGGCGCCACGGCGGCGCGCGCTGCCCGACCGCAGCGACGCCGACGACGAAGCCGTGCTGGCACAAAGCTAAGGAACCCATCATGGCCCGTACTCAACGGCTGTTCACCCTGATCCAATTGCTGCGCGGCCATCGCTACCCGGTCGCGGGGGCCGAGCTCGCCAGCGAGTTGGGCGTCAGCCTGCGCACGCTGTACCGCGACATCGCCACGCTGCAGGAACAGGGCGCGCAGATCGATGCCGAACCAGGGCGCGGCTATTTGCTGCGGCCCGGTTTCGCCCTGCCGTCGCTGATGTTCTCTGAAGACGAGATCGAGGCCCTGGTGCTGGGTTCGCGCTGGGTGGCCGACCGCGGCGGCGATGCCCGCCTGAGCGGTGCCGCGTGCAGCGCACTGGCCAAGATCGCCGCCGTGCTGCCGCACGAACTGCGCGTGCTGATAGACGCCGACACGCTGCTGATGGGCACCGAATCGATGGTGCCCATCAACGGGGCGGTGCTGCCCGCGCTGCGCCAGGCCATCCGGGCCGAACACAAGATCGACATCGTCTACCGCGACCTGCAGGACAGCCAGTCGGCACGCACCATCTGGCCCTTCGCGCTGGCGTGCTTCGACCATGTGTGGCTGGTGGTGGCCTGGTGCGAGTTGCGCCAGGCGTTTCGCCATTTCCGGGCCGACCGCATTGCCAGCCTGGAGGTATCGAAACAGTGCTACCCACGTAAACGCCAGGTGCTGATGCAGGCCTGGCGGGCCATGCGTGTGATGGCGCCGCCTTAGCGGCCTTGGCGCCCATACCGACTGACAGTTTCTGACAGCATGCATCTTTACGATGCGTCTGCCGGCGCCGCTAGCAGCGGGCCCGCCGATGCCATCGCCATTGCGGAGCATTCCCATGACCGATCCCAACCTGATCATCCTGTATGTCGACAGCCCGGACCGCAGTGCGCGGTTCTACACCGAACTGCTGCACAAGCAGCCGGTGCACGCCACGCCCAGTTTCGCCAAATTCAAGCTGGATTCCGGCCTGATGCTGGGCCTGTGGGCCCGCCAGACCGTCACACCCCGGGCGATATCCGCCGGACGCGGCGGCGAGCTGGCCATTCCGGTGGCCAGCCGCGAAGCCGTTCTGGCGCTGCATGCCGACTGGACCGAACGCGGCATTCCCATTGCGCAGCCACCCACCGACCTGGATATCGGCCACACTTTCGTCGGCCTCGACCCCGACGGCCACCGGCTGCGTGTCTTCGCCCGCAAACAGGACTGAGCTTCCGAATCCGCCCCGCCGCCGTCCTGTCACAGACGGCGGCTACAATACCTTGCTTGCCGCCCGCGAGCCGTTCTACCCGCGGGCCATTCAACTCCGCATGATCTGATCCCCATGACTTCCGCTGTTTCCGGGCACCGTTCGCCCGGCCTGGTGCTGTTTGCGCTGGCCGTAGGCGCCTTCGCCATTGGTACCACCGAATTCGCCACGATGAGCCTGTTGCCATATTTCGCGCACAGCCTGCACATCGATGCCCCTACCGCCGGCCACGTCATCAGCGCCTATGCGCTGGGCGTGGTGGTGGGCGCTCCGCTGATCACCGTGGCGGCCGCGCGGCTGCCGCGCCGGGCCCTGCTGCTCTGGCTGATGGCGCTGTTCGCGCTGTTCAACGGCTTGTGTGCCTTCGCGCCCAGCTACGAATGGATGATGGTGCTGCGCTTTCTGAGCGGCCTGCCGCACGGCGCGTATTTCGGCGTCGCCTCGCTGGTGGCCGTGTCGCTGGTACCCGAGCATCGCCGCACCCAGGCGGTGGGCCGCATGTTCCTGGGCCTGACGGTGGCCACCATTGTCGGTGTGCCGCTGGCCAACTGGCTGGGCCACGCCGTGGGCTGGCGCTGGGGCTTCGCCCTGGTGGCCGCCGCCGGCCTGCTCACCGTGGCGCTGATCGCCCTGTTCGCGCCCGCCACCACGGCCGATCCCCATGCCAGCCCGCTGCGCGAACTGGGAGCGCTGCGCCGCCCCCAGGTATGGATCACCCTGGGCATCGGCGCCATCGGCTTTGGCGGCCTGTTCGCCGTGTATACCTACCTGGCCGACATCCTGATGACTGTCACCGGCGTGGCGCCCGCCACGGTGCCGCTAGTGCTGGGCGTGTTCGGCATCGGCATGACCATCGGCAACCTGGTGATCCCCAAGTTCGCCGACCGCGCCCTGATGCCTACCGCCGGCGGCCTGCTGCTGTTCAGCGCCGCGGCGCTGGCGCTGTTCACATTCAGCATCGGCAATGTCTGGACCATTACGGTCGCCGTGTTCCTGGTGGGCATGGGCGGCGCGCTGGGCACCGTACTGCAGACGCGCCTGATGGATGTGGCCGACGATGCGCAAGGCCTGGCCGCCGCCCTGAACCATTCCGCTTTCAATACGGCCAACGCGCTGGGCCCCTGGCTGGGCGGCCTGGCGCTGGCCCATGGCCATGGCTGGCGTTCGCCGGGCTGGGTCGGCGCCTTGCTGGCGCTGGGCGGCTTCGCACTGTGGCTGCTATCGGTGGCGCTGGACCGGCAGCGTCGCCCGCTGCGCCAGCCAGCCTGAGCCCGCGCGTTTGTGGCTGCGGCGCACAAACCTAGGCAAAACCGGCTGCATTACCTATGATCGGGAAACCCCTGGCTGACGGGCACCGCCCCAGGGGGGTCGTTCCGCCCATCGCTTCAATCCAAGGAGTCACATCATGGCAGGTTGGTTTGAATTGAAAAAAGCAAGCAACGGACAATTCCACTTTGCCCTGAAGGCCGGCAACGGGGAAACCATCCTGACGAGCGAGATGTATGTCGCCAAGGCCTCGGCCGAGAACGGTATTGCATCGGTGCAGAAAAACAGCGGCGATGCGGCCCGCTACAACTCTGCCACGGCCTCGAACGGCAAGTTCTATTTCACCCTGCGGGCCGC